>CAKUEV010000094.1 GCA_934646845.1 uncultured Slackia sp. | reverse complement strand
GCAGAAGGCACCGCGAGATAAGCGCTGTGAGAGCCGCTTCCGCGCGAGCTTCTCGGGCTTGTTCTTCCATGTTCGACATAGCGGTCCTTTCTGTATGGAATCGAAAAACGGCGGCGTGGCATCGGCTGCGTGTTGGGCGCCGGGCAAGTCGAAAACAACGCCTTCCGATCGCGGCTTGCGGCCTGATAGCTCGCCGTCTCTTCGGGCAACGCTGCCGCCGCGCGGGGAGCGGGATGGGAGGCCGCCCGCTCCCCGCGGTGGGTGGTGCTAGCTAACCGAGCGCCAGTAGTAGACGTTGGGGCCCGTGCCTTGGTCAGCGAGCAGCTGCTCGCACTCGTGCTCTGCGACTATCTTCGAGATTTCAGAGTTCGGGTCGTCCAGGTCGCCCACGACGATTGCGCGGTTGGGGCAGCACAGCTGGCACATGGTTTTCTCTTCGCCGTTCGAAAGACGGTGGATGCACATCTCGCACTTGTCAATGACCTGCGCTTCAACGTCAAGACTGCGCGCGTGATAGGGGCACGCTTCGGCGCACTTCTCGCAGCCGATGCACGCTTCCTTGTCCACCACGACAACGCCGTCTTCGCGCTTCGACGAGGCGCCCGTCGGACATGCTTCAACGCAGGGCGCGTTGTCGCAGTGCTGGCATGGGGTGGGGCGCCAAAGGAACGTGACGTTGGGATAGGTTCCCGAAGGGGCGTCGAGCGAGGCGTCGGTTTCGCCCGCGTCGTTGTACACGGGAATGCGGCAAATGCCATCGGCGACGTGGTTTTCCATCTTGCAGCTCACGGTGCAGGTACGGCATCCAATGCAGCGATGCAGGTTAATGGCGAATGCATATTTGGTCATCGGAGGCCTCCTTAAGCCTTCTCGATTTGAACAAGGTTGTCATAGGGCGCGAAGTTCGTTTCGAAAATCGCGTCTTGCGCAGGGTTCAAATCCATTTGGAGCAGGTCGCGATAGTGGGTGCTATCGACGAAGTCCTTCGGCCACCAACCCTGGCGCTGGTTGACGCAGCCAGGCTTGATTTCTTCCGTGACCAGGGCCTTCACTTTGTACTCGCCGCGGTCGTTGAAGATGCGGACCACATCTCCGCTCTCGATGCCGCGATCGCCGGCGTCTTTCGCCGAAATCTCGATCCACGGCTCAGAGACGACCTCGCGAATCCACGGCAGGTTTACGTGCTGGCCATGGGTGGTGAACACGGTGCGGGCGTTCATGAAGGTGAGCGGGTAGGTTGCCGCCTTCTCGGTGCGGTTCGACTCGATGGGCTCGTAGTGCACGGCGACTTCCTCGCCGAATTCGATGAGCGACTCGGTGTAAATCTCGAGCTTGCCCGACGGCGTCATGAAACGCTTGCTCGTGAACGGAATGTACGGGTCAGGGAAGTTGGCGCGAACGACCTGCTTCTCTTTCAGCTCGTCGAAGTCGATGGTGTTGAATTCGGGCGCGATGTTGCCTTCGATGGTGAACTTGCGGTGCCATTCCTCGATGTCGTATTTCCAGTCGGTCTTATCGAGGATGCCGAATTTCTCGGCGAGCATCTGGCCGACCTGGAAGTCGGTCTTCGATTCATACATCTGGGAAATGACCTGCTTGCGAGCTTGCACATAGAAATTCGACCACGAGGTAATGACCTCGAAGGGCTCTTCGTAGTAAGAGGAAATCGGCAAAACGAGGTCGCTCAGTTCGGCGCCGGAGTTCATGATTTGCTCGGACGTGATGACGAAGTCGAGCTGGGGCAGCGTCTCGTGGAGGAGCTTATTGCCCTCGGGGCTTTGCGTGCCCCAGCCGTAGTTGTTGAACCAGATGAGTTTGACGGGGTAGGGCTCCTGCTTCGCGACGAGGCTCATCCACTGTGTGCCAGGCTGCGGGGTCGCCTTGTGGCCCTCGTAGGGCGAGGTGCCCGTTACCGAGAACAGGATGCGCATAAGGCCGCCGCCCGCCCAGTTCACGTTGGCGTACTGCTTGCCGACGTTACCGGTAATCGCGGCCATTTGAATGGCGGCGCGGGTGGGCAAATGTCCGTTCCAGTAACGGTTCGTGCCCTGGCTGATTTGGATTTTCGAGGGCGTCTCTTCCGCATAGATCTTCGCCAGTTTCACGATGTCGTCTGCGGGAACTTCGCAAATCGAGCTCGCGTATTCGGGCGTGTAATCCTGCACGGAATCGACGATGGATTGGAACGCGGGGGAAACCTCGATGTCGGCGCCATCGACTTTCACGGTATAGGTGCCCGTGATTGCTGCGGTTTCGGGAACTTCACATTCCTTGGGAACGTCGCCGGAAACGGTGACGGAGGGATAGATGGGTTTGAGAGAATCGTCGAGCGCGGCGACTTCGACGGCCTTGTTCGCCTTCTCATCCCACACGAGGTATTTGCCATTGCTCATGACGAGTTTCTTGGTCGATTTGTCAACCAAGAACGCGCCGTTGGTGGTGGAGCGGATGTAGTCCTTGTCGATTTTGTCGTTGTCGATGATCCACTTCATCATGCCGAGCATGAGCGCGGCGTCGGTGCCAGGGCGAATGGGAATCCACCAGTCGGCCTTGGCGGCCGTGCGCGAGCAGCGCGGGTCGACGACGATGACCTTCGCGCCTGCCTCCTGGGCGTCGAAGACGAAGTGCATTTCCTGCTTGTTGGTTTCAGCGTAGTTGCAGCCGAACATGATGATCGACTTCGAGCCGAGCATGTCTTTCCAGTCGGCGGCGTCTTGCTGAATGCCCATGGTCGGGATCCAGCCCATGTTGCAGCCGAGGTCGCCCATGATGCCGAAGTTCGTCCACTGGGTACCGTCGTAAGTGTTCGCCATCATGGCCGAGAAACACTGCGGCACGATGCCGTAGTTGCCAACCATGGTGATCCAGGAGTTGGACGTGGAGCCGTATTTCTCGATATTGGTGGTCATTTTCTCGTGGATGAGGTCGATGGCCTCTTCCCAGCTGATGCGCTCCCATTCGCCAGCGCCGCGCTCGGTGCCTTCGACGCGCTTCATGGGGTACTTCACCCTGTCGGGCGAGTAGACGCGCTGCATGGCATTGGAGATGCCGCACAGGCAAATGCGGTTGTAGCTGGTGTCGGGGAAATCGGCGGGCTCAACTTTGATGATGGTGTCGTCTTTGACGAATGCGTTGATGCCGCAGCTGCCGACGCAGTTCGGCGCGCATGTGCAGCGGCCGATTTTGTCGTATTCGGGCTGTGCGGTGCCCACGGCGTTTTCGGATTTCTTGGAGTCGTCTTTGTCAGACGGCGAGCAGGCGGTGAGCACCTGCGGAATTGCTGCGGCAGCGGCAACTGAGCCGCTCAGCTTCAGAAACGAGCGACGATTGATCCCCTTCGAGAGCGCGGTTCCGCCTGTTCCGCTGTGAACGAGTCGGGACATTTCTCCCCCTTCTTATTGTTTGGAGGCCAGGAAGCGTGCATTGGCCGATCCCCCTGAACGGCCACCATCCGGTCTCCCCATGCGTCCATTGTCCAAGGGGAAGGGGTGGTCCAGCAAGGACTTTGCGGTTTAATGAAAAAGCCGTAATGCCATGTCGGAGCGGTGTTTTGAGGGATGCTCGAGGATGGATTTGCAAGCGATGGTTGATTGCGCTCGCGATTTCCTTTGGGCCCAATAAACGTGCTGGGTAGGTAACGGGTTCAACGCGTCGGGTCGAAACCTGCTAAATGCTCGTAGCGTTTAGCAGGTTTTTCTTTATGGGAAGCGGCGGTTGCACAGTTTTGCTCGCAGGATGGCAGGAATCGCCGCCTTTGCAGGTACGGGCTATCGTGCCATAAGACGTTTTTATGCAGGTTCATCGCAAATACCTGCGGTTTTCTTGTGCGCGCGCATGGAGTGCGCTAAACTATCGCGTCGGTATTTTCCCCGAGGCGCGTCGCGCCTCTTGATAGCAAGAAAGAGGCGATCATGTCAGGTCACTCTAAGTGGGCAACCACGAAGCACCGCAAAGCTGCCCAGGACGCCAAGCGTTCGGCCCTGTTCAGCAAGCTTTCCCGTAACATTACCGTGGCGGCGAAAGAGGGTGGCGACCCCAACCCCGACAACAACGCCTCTTTGGCGGCTGCTATTGAAAAGGCCAAGGGCTATTCGCTGCCTAAGGACAAAATCAAGACGGCTATCGACAAGGCGTTCGGCACCGGCAAAGATGCCGCCAACTACGAAACGCTCACCTACGAAGGCTACGGCCCGGCTGGCGTCGCTATTTACTGCGAGGCTCTGACCGACAACCGCAACCGCACCGCTGCCGATGTTGGAGCTGCGTTCCGCCATGCCAACGGCTCGCTGGGCACCCCTGGCTGCGTCGGCTTCCAGTTCGAGCGCAAGGGCCAGATCATGGTCGAGAAGATCATTCCTTCCACCGAGAAGAAGGTCGCCGATAAGCAGAACGCTGTTGACGAGGACGAGTTCATGCTCGCCGTTGCCGAAGCCGGCGGATCCGATTACGAAGACGCTGGCGACGAGTGGATCGTCTACACCGCTCCGAACGACCTCATGGCTGTCAAGGCCGCTCTCGAGGCCCAGGACATCGAAGTGAAGGGCGCCGAGCTCACGATGATCCCGACCACCCCGACCGAGGTTGACCCGAAGGACGCCGCGAAGGTCATGCGTCTGGTCGACAAGCTCGAAGAGCTCGAAGACCTCCAGAACGTGTACCACTCCATGGATATGACCGACGAAGTCATCGCTGCCCTGGAGCAGGAGGACTAAGCTTTAAGGCTTGCTCCACCTCGCCGAAAGGCGATATTCGATATGCAATTGCAAGGCCCGCTCGCATGAGCGGGCCTTTTTGCGTTTTGAGGAGCTGTTGCGGTTGAAAACGAGCGATTGCGCGGTTGACGTGTGGGTCCTGCGTTACTTCACGCTCGTGAGGCGGCCTTGGTAGCCGCAAAGAATGCGCGCGTTGCCGTTGGCGATGGCGAGACCTTCCTCAAGCGCCGCTCGCGGAAGGTCGTAGTCGTTATTGTTTTGCGAGATGTGCATGGCGACGACGGTTTCGGGCGTGCGAAGGCCAGCTGCGCGCGATTCGGTGATGAGGGCGGCGAGCTCTTCGGTGGCCTGCGGGTTTGAGAGGTGGCCGAATTCCGAAGCGATTCGTTTCTTAATAATGTAAGGGTAGTCGCCGTTTTTCAGCATGCGCTCGTCATGATTGCTCTCGAGCGCCAAAATGCGCACGTCGCGCAGAGCCGCGTGCGCCGCGCTCGTCACGATACCCGAATCGGTTATATATCCCAGCGCATCGCCGTCGGGCGCTTCGATGCGAAAGCCGAATGAAGCGGCGGCGTCGTGGCTGGTGGCGAAGGGGAGCAC
The DNA here is from genome assembly GCA_934646845.1 of uncultured Slackia sp. GTDB lineage: Bacteria > Actinomycetota > Coriobacteriia > Coriobacteriales > Eggerthellaceae > Slackia. The sequence goes on along the minus strand of CAKUEV010000094.1, from coordinate 1,569 downwards.
GTGCAAGCCGGCGGCGCGCACGACGCGTTCGTCGCAGGCGGAAGCCCCATTGAGACTCTCGCTTGCGCCTTCGCCCAAGAAAAGCGCGTGTGCCGCGCCAAGCGTCGCCGTTTCGAAATCGCCTGCAATCTTCTGCAGCGTTGAGCTGTTGTCGACGCAAGCACGATTCACGTATACCATTGGCGCGCAACCGAGTTTCGCCAGACCGCGCAGCACCACGCCCAGGCCTTTGGTGTGGTCCCCGTGTTCATGGGTGATGAATACGGCTTCGAGCCGCGTGGGGTCGAAGCCCGCTTCGTCGCAGCGTTCGAGGAAATCGCGCTTGCAAATTCCGCAGTCAATAAGCACGCCCGCGCTCGTCGCGGCATTTTCGACAATGGCGGCATTGCCTTTGCTGCCGCTTGCGAGCACATGTAGTTTCAGCATAAGAATCTTCCTGTTGCGGCGCGTGATCGCGCTCTTCTTTTCCGGCGCACAAGTATAGGCGAAATGTCTTGGCTCCCGCGTGCAATTTGAAAGCGAAGCGTCGGTATGCCGCCCTCGCAAAATTTACATGCCCTCTTACGACAAGGCACCGATGACCTTGTCTTGGTCGTAAGAAAGGGTGCGACATGACGAGCGAAAAGAAAAACACCGTTGGACAAATGGGGTGTTGCTGTTCAAACGTTGAACAAGTTAGCTGGAAGAAAGGAGGGCAGGGAATGCGCGACGAAGTGGCAGACGGCTGGAAGATTTCCCAGGTGGAAGCGCTGGTTGGGTTGCCGCGCCGCGACATTCAACGTGCGTGCTATGAAGGTGCGGGCGGGCTCGGCATCGTGAAGCCGCGCAATACCACGTGGGGTTGACGCGTGTATGAGGTTCCCGATGTGGCGAAGCTCTTCTTGCTGGCGCAGGGGCGCAGGCAGGGCAAGACGTTTGATGAGGTTCGCGACGAACTCACGTCTTGCGAAGGAGCGCGCGACGTGTTGCGCAGGCTCGTGCGATGCGAGCAGGCCGCCCGCGAGGCCTGCGATGCCCATGCGGGTGCGAGCTGGATTGGCTATACTGAATTGGACAGTTTCGAGAGGGTCGCGAGATCGAGGAGGGGCCCATGGCCGACCCGAAGCACCCCAGGCATTTCACCGACGAGTTCAAGCGGCAGATAGTCGAGCCCATAAACGCGGGAAAGCCCAAGTCGGACGTGATGCGCGAGTACGACCTGTGCAAGAGCACCGTCGACAGGCGGGTCAAGGCGAGGAACGCGTCGGTCTCGCCGCGCGCGGCCGACAACCGCACGCCCGGGCAGAACCGGATCATCGAGCTGGAGCGCGAGAACAGGCGGCTGCGCATGGAGGTCGACGTTTTGGAACAAGCGGCGCCGATATTCGCACGAAAGTGACGGCGATGGCGGCGAACGCCGGCCGCTACCCGGTATCGGCGCAATGCGAGATGCCCGGCGTTGCGCGCTCGACCTGCTGCTCAATGCGCTCGCGCGCGGAATCCCTGAAGCCGCCGGACCCCATCGAGCCCGACGTGCCGGCCGCGCACGAGGCGAGCCGCGGGCGGTATGGCGCGCGCAAGATAAAGGCC
>CAKUEV010000093.1 GCA_934646845.1 uncultured Slackia sp. | reverse complement strand
CCATCGACGCAAGACAATCTCGACGTAGGGGATATAGCGATAAAGCACGCTGCATGGTGCGATTAGCGATTGATTCTTCAATCTCCTTTTTCGTTTGACAAACCATTCTCATGCTCTGCCAAGCTGCAAAAAAAGCGGCAAACGCGCCCAATATCGCAGCAATAAACGCGAGCCAATCAGTTACAAGCGGATTAGAAATTGCATCCCTTATGCCAAACAGTGCTAATGGCACGATTATTTCTTCTTGCAAATACGGCCCCCTCAAACTTAAAACAAATCTCAAACAATTAATAATTCATCCGTTCAAACGCCCGATTGACCTTTTGGGATAACGACCAAATCAGATGCTCTATATTTGATAGTTTCATCTTTCTTATTCTTTGCATTCTTATCCATCAGGGCACCGGCCTAACACGCGTTTTCTTTTGAAAACTCCAAATATGCTACCGACATAGTATTCACCCAAGGAAATCCTGGCAATGCCTATTTCCGCCTTAAAATCTTATTTCCCAGCACGCCTAAAATTGACGGTAAGTTAGAAGCTTCAACCAGCGCGCCTTCGGCTTGTTCATGGCTCATTTCATGCAAACGATTCTCAATTTGCTCTTTTAGCAGACGATACTCATTCATGTAACATTGAAATGCAGGGGATGGGTTAGCAGGCAAATTCCTACTATTCAAAATCGCTTCCCACCTAAGCATGTACTCATCTTGAGCAAACGACGCTTCATCGTCTTGTTCAATGAGCCACCGCAAACGACCGTTAAGAGGGCCGAGCAGAACACGAGTAGCAAAATCATCACCAAATTGCTTTGCAATTAAATCGAAGGCGAGTTCCTCATCTTCGATACGTACTCGAGAAGTCCACTCTGAAGCGAGCGTTGCGACTATCTGTCCCTCGAACCAACGACAGCACCCGATAACCGCGCTATCCTCTGACGCCTTTGCGAACTCCCAAACATGCGACAGAGAATCGTAAGCCCCCTTTACACCCTCCTCAAAATGGATAAGCGCCTGCATACCACGGCCAGAGAAACCAGCTCCGAAATGATAGATTAGATAACGCAGCTCGCAAAAAGAAATAAACTTTTCCGCCTCGGCAGCAACCACAAACATCTCGTATGCATCCTCAACACGGCCAATAGAATCGGATGTCATAAGCTCAAAACAATTTTTAATAAAAGCACTTGGAAAAAGGTTGTCCGTTAGGCACCATGAAACACGCAGAGGTTGAGAATTAGCAAAGATTGCTTCAAGAATATCCCTCCCGCACATGGCCCCTGGCGCTCGATTGAAGTGTTGCTCATGCGAATACGAAGCGAGCTCGTCCTCCTCACCTTCTGCAACCGCCCTTAGGCCAAACTTTAAAATATCAAAGGACCGTCTCCGAGCAAGTGGCAACAAAACCTCGACACAGGATGGCGCTATCTCATCATCACCATCAACGAAGATAACGTAATCTCCCCTAGTCTCAAAAACGCCCGTTCGACGTGCGAGATGAGCCCCTTCATTAAATCTTTTCTCGATAAATCTAAATTGTTTTTTTCCCTCAATAAAGGAACGTACAACATCTTGGGTGCCATCGCTGCTCGCATCATCAACAATGACGACCTCATAATCATTTGAGGTCTGTTGAGCAATGCTTTCAAGGCACCTTAAAATCGCATTGCGCACATTGAACGCAATGACAACAAATGATATCCCAGAAAAACGCTCCATTACCAGTCCGCATCCAGCTGAGTGCTCATTGCGCCATGATAGGGGTCGCCACACGCGAAATACTCAGGCCAGCAAAGCCTCATGCGACCTTGCTCCGCCATAAAACGAGCCATCTTCTCGTCGCTCTCATACCCCCTGCTAAACGACTCATAGTGGTAAAGTAAAGCATCTGCATCAAACACGACTAGTTTATCCGCACGACGCAACCGCAGGCAATAGTCGACGTCGTTAAATGCGACCTCAAAATCCTCATTGAAACCACCGATTTCATCAAATAGAGCACGCTTTGTCATCATGCATGCGGCTGTTACCGCAGTCAAGTCTTGCGTAATTGCGGCACGGCGCATATAACCAGGATCATCACGATCGATATTGTTAAAAACATGTACTGGACCACCCATTATTCCAGGGTTGCCGCATTTGATCATCATTACTCCTACATGCTGCACGGTATTGTCGGGATATAGCAGCTTTGCGCCTACGGCACCGACGTCTTCACGCTGGCACAACGACAGCATTGAGTCAATCCACCTCGGCTCAATTACTTCCGTGTCATTATTAAGGAAGAGCAGGTATTCACCCTTGGTTTCCTTAACGCCGTAATTGTTAATCGCGGAGTAATTAAAAGAGCCATCCCATACAATAGTTTTGATATTCGGATATCGCCCCTCGATCTCCCGATAAAAATCAAAGGTATCTTTTTCCGTACTATTGTTCTCAATAATCAGAATCTCAAAATTCTTATAGGAAGTCTTACTCTCAATCGACTCAATGCATCTAGACAAAACCGAAACACTATCTTTATTCGGTATCACAATGCTGACAAGAGGCTCGGCTTGAAGTTCATATCGTATATGGTAAAAACAGGGGGCATCAGTCGTCTCCACCGTACCCGCCAAACCACAGCGATCAAGATGTGACTGCAATGCCTTTCTTCCTGCCTCATCGGCATAAGATTTATTGCCAGAGCTTTTTGCAGTAGATGTATCGCTTATCCTCCAGTGATAAAGAACTCCCGGGATATGTTTAATGCTAGAAGTTTCTTCAACGAGACGCAGCAGGAAATCATAATCCTGTGCGCCATCAAACTCTCTTCTTAATTCAAGTCGTTTGGCATAGCAAGATTTCACGCAAAGTAGATGCGTAATATAGTTATGCACTCGAAGCAAATCTAGGTTGAAATCACTCTTAAAATGCGGAGCGACGTACTCTCCCGACTCATTCAAAAAATCCTCATCGCAATACAAGGCATCAATAGCTCTATCCTCGCAAATTGCGTTTGCATAACGCAAGAGAGCAAAAGGGTCGAGAGTATCGTCGTGGTCAAAGAAAACAACGTAATCGCCCGACGATAATCGAAGACCCGCATTCGTATTCTCGGCGATACCAAGATTGCTCTCCAAAGTGACAACAGTTATTCGCGAATCGGTTATTGCAGCTAACTCCACACACAAGCTCTCATCCTCGGGACTTGCATTAACAAGAATCAATTCCCAATTTGAATAGACTTGCGCGAGAACAGAATCAACCATCTCACGGAAAAACGCAACCGGCGTCTTGAACAACGGAACTATAATGCTGAATTTTGGGCCGCCCGCGAAATCATAATCAGCAGAATCGGCATTTTGCAGAAATCGGTTATGCCTCCAAACGGAATTTGAATAATTAGCTTGGCTGCTCGACTGGTACATCAAAGGCGAACACGTAGAACGCAAAGCGTCTAAGGATGCAGGATCAAGACATAAAAATCCCGACCTATTCCCCGATTTGCTTCGAGCAACGAGGCAATAAGTGTCGCCACCCTGCGGTATTCTGAGCGTGAAAGCAATCTCTTTCCTACGCAGCCCTTTAGCATGTACCGCGGTCTGCCGCCCGATATAAATATCCGGAGACTCAACGATTGAGGCGTCTCCCCGAATAAGTGAAATTTCAGGAAGACTATCGTTTTCAGGCATGCAGATACAGCCTTTGACGATTGTTTCCGCTTTTGATGGGGCGTCAACGACAATCTGAGCTTTGACATGAATCTGACGGGAATAAGTATAGTTATCAATATCACGAATTTGGCTCATCAAATCTGCCTGCGTTTTATAATGCAAACGCGAAAGCCATTTAACCTGATTCCAGCTGAATGATTTGGCAACAAGCGCCCGAGAACTTCCCTTGGTCGTCACCTCAATGGTCAACCCTTTCGAGGATAACAGGGGAATAGCGAGAGCAATTCTGCCGCCTTGCCCTTCGGGATGATTAAGCTCATAGGCAGTGGCGGGAACAATCCCTCCTTTTTCCGTATAAACAGTAAAAACAAGATTGTCTGGGACATCCGGGAATTTACCATCAACGAGAAAATATGCCGTGCCCATACCGCGACATGCAACATTAACATGGAAAGCGTTAGCCATTTAAATCAAGTTCCTTAGTCATATCTCTTAGACAACAGCGCGAAAGCAGCCAGTAGTATTAGAATTCCAATCCCAGCAAACCCAGCACCGACGTTTAATCCATACGGTACATAATAAAACCTAACCGTATGATTACCTTGCGAAACCACCGTCGATACCAAACCATAATTCGCAGTCGAAGCTTGCGAGACGACGCCGTCAACATCAACCATCCAGCCTGGCGAATTCGCTATAGCCAGAGTAACCAAAGTGTCCTCATCTTCGCTTAAACGCAGCTCATATTCGCCTGCATTTTTCTTGCGGACGATATATTCGTCCGCAGGCGAAGGCCTCCCGCGCAAGAGCGATGACGAATCCTCTACGACAGCACATCCAGATTCAATACAGGCATTTTTATCTTCGGCACTAAACAATTCAACATCATTGCTAAGTATCGACGAGTGATACCCCAGCGCAAAAGATTTAAAAGAAATGTTTTCGTAAATATAAATTGAGTCAACCACATTAACTAAACTAAGCCAATCATAGTCCATCTCCTGCCCTGAAAGAATATACTTAATTCCCAGTAGGGAAACGGGCCCAGCGTTATCGGGTGCAGACGAATACGACGTATAGACGTGTTCGCTCGATCCGTCCGAATTGTCCGGCCATAAATTCGACAAGAATTGTATTTCTTCCTTCGGCCTCGTCGAATTATAAGAAGTTACGCCATCGTATCCCTGAATAAGACCATCCTGAAATACGCTCCATTCCGCAAAAGTCTTATCAATTCTAAATACAGAGTCGTCGTTGGTTAAAACATAGTCCAAAGCAGCCGAAGATTGACCTTTGTGAACATTATCGGTCGAAGGGAAAGCTTGTGACGTTAATGGATTACGAAAATTCTCGGTAACATACGCATCCGCTACCGACGTGGACCCAGCAGCAACTAAAGCAACGCACAGATAAACAATGCGCCTTCCTCTATCGTCGCTCATCAAGAGCGAAATCGTCGCAAGAAGGATCGCAAAAAACGAAAAGATACTTAACATCCTCGCAGATTCCGATCCCAGCGCAAAGAAGCAGATAAGCAGGGCAAGCGACGGCAGTACCGCCGCTATGTAATCTTTTTTTTTGTAAAAATCGCATAACGCGATTTTATCAGAGACAAAGGCAATCATAAGCGCACCAAAGCAGGCAAACACAAAGGACCCGCGATAGCTAACACCCGCAAAAACATTCAACAGACCAGGAATAAAGCAATCGGCAAAATAGAATATGCTAATAGCAAATGCGGCGACGATGGCTATCTTCTGCCGAGAAGATAGCCGCTCCCGACACATCCAGAGAATATAAAGAATTAAAAACGAGAAGAAAGCAGCCGAGCAGCCAATCTGTGGCAACTCATAGTAGTTAGAAACGGCCGTTAAATCCGTGCCAACGCTAATATAATTATTCCCCATAAAGCGCGAAATTGCATACACCATGAAATCTAGGCTAGGCAATTGGCATAAATATGAAATCGCTTTATCCAGAGTACTGACACTCGAAGCAATTCGAACTGAATCAAAAAGCAGAAGACATGCCACCGGAATAGCAACAATGCATCCAATCAGTATTCCCACGACAACTGGAAACACCAATGAGAGAAACTTCTTGGCGCTTTCCCTTGCTGAGCCATATAGAAAAACGCATCGCAATACAGCATAAACCGCAGCTTGAAGGAGAATCATAAAAGCAATGTACACGCTCCAAGACAGGAGCGCCGCTACACTCAAGCTAAGACAAACGAACGAAAACCGCGTTCTATTCGCTAAATGCAACTCAATAAATAATAGTATCAGTACAAAAAAGACACACGAAGTTCCCAGAAAATAGTGATTCCCCCACAACGAGAGGTAGCCATTGCAAGAATACAGCCAGGAGCCGAAAACTTTTGCATAACTATTCTCGCAATAAAATGCAGACAAGCGCAGGAAAATCAAACCGCAAACTGCCATTTTGAGTATCTGTATGGTGAGCAGAATACCCGGCAGGAAAGAGTCGCCAAACAAAATGCCCATAGGAATCAATATCGCATTAAAAGGGTCGAAATAAATAGACTGGTAAGTCAACCGACTTGAGCCCATTCCAAAATTCGAATTCCAAAAAGAAATATCCCCCGAGCAAATATCATGAATCAAATCAATGTAAAGAGGCAAATATTGCTGAGTAGTATCACTTCCGATGTCATTGAAAGCATAGACGCTGTTACCAAAAATGAAGTTACGATAGATGAATACAACGCTGATAGATAAAAGCAAAAGAAACGCGATCCGCTCTTTACTGGCCTTTTTACTATCCTTATTGCACCCACCGACAAGACGTATAACTATCAGGCCACTTGCTAGCAGCACAGTTAAAAGAACCATACACAGGAATAAAAACTTCATTTAAGCAGCCTATCAACAATACGAGATTAGTATCATTTAATTACCGTCCCCGCTATTCTCGAAATATTCTGACCATAGCCAGTACCAGGAACGGCCCATTTTCCATTGAGGTCTTCGGCAAACGGGGCGACCCCCCTCTTAACAAGATAGAATCTCGGATCAACACATGCGTTTGCCAAAGGATCCTCACACGCATACGCCTTAAGATGCTGAGTTTGAGCCCTCAAGCCTTCGCGAACGCTACCGAAAGACGTACCGGCAGCCGATGCGTTTATTGCTCCTATGCCACCAAAATTACATTGATCAGCCTTAACGCTACCACCAAATTGCAGCCAACCTGTTTCTATCATCGCCTGAGCAAACAAAATCTCAGCCCTCACGCCTTCAGCATTCGCCTCTTCAATAAGTATTTGGCAAAAATCTGCGATATCGCTCGCGCCCTTGTTCGCATA
>CAKUEV010000092.1 GCA_934646845.1 uncultured Slackia sp. | reverse complement strand
TTCCAGAAGGCCCCGCAGGCCAGACGGGGAGACGACGGGAAACGCGCCTTTGATCCTCGGAAGCCGTAATGCCGACTGCGAAGGTTTTGATAGAGCGTCCAGCTCCGAGGGCATGAGCCAAGGCGTCTGCGTTCATGCTTGCTCTTATTCCAAAGTGAAACGCAGCCAGCGAGGCGCATAGCGAGCGCAGCGAGCGGTAGCCGAGCGTGCCTAGGCGCATGCCTTCGGAGCTGGACGCTCGGCTGGCCGTATTACGCCATTTCGCGAAGCAGGTTCACCATTTCGATGGCGCCCTGCGCGCATTCGGCGCCCTTGTTGCCCGCCTTCGTGCCGGCGCGCTCGATTGCCTGTTCAATGGTGTCGGTGGTGAGCACGCCGAACATCACGGGAATATCGGCGCCGAGGGCGACGTTCGCCACGCCCTTGGAAACCTCGGAGCACACGAAATCGTAGTGGCTCGTGGCTCCGCGAATCACGGCGCCCAGGGTGATGACGGCGTCGTATTTGCCGCTTTCCGCCATGCGCTTTGCTGCCAGCGGAATCTCGAAAGCGCCCGGAACCCATGCCAGTGCGATGTCCTCGTCGGCAACGCCGTGGCGCACGAGCGCGTCCTGCGCGCCCGAGACGAGCTTCGAGACGATGAATTCGTTGAAGCGGGCTGCGACGATGCCGATTTTGATGTCCTCCGATACGACTTTGCCTTCATAGAGTTTCATGATGCGGTACCTTTCTTTGCGGTTGCTTGCTTGCGAATTCTTCGGTAATTACACGGTGAGCAGGTGACCCATGCGGTCGCGTTTCGTTTCCAGGTAATGCTTGTCGCATTCCGTGGGGGCGATTTCGATGGGCACGCGTTCGGCAATGGTGAGGCCGTAGCCCGAAAGCTGATAGAGCTTGTCGGGGTTGTTGGTGAGCAGTCGCATGCTCTTCACGCCGAGGTCGCGCAAGATTTGGGCGCCGATGTAGTACTCGCGCGCATCGGCCGGGAATCCAAGCGCGAGGTTCGCGTCGAGTGTGTCCATGCCCTGGTCTTGCAGCTCGTAGGCGCGCAGCTTATTCAGAAGGCCAATGCCGCGGCCTTCCTGGCGCATGTACAAAACCACGCCGCGTCCCTCTTGCTCGATCTGGCGCATGCTTGCAGCGAGCTGCTCGCCGCAGTCGCAGCGCAGCGACCCGAACGCATCGCCCGTGAGGCATTCCGAATGCACGCGTACGAGTACGTTTTCCCCGTCGCCGATATCGCCCTTCACAAGCGCCACATGATGTTCGCCGTTGAGCGTGTTGCGGAAGCCGTGCGCGACGAACGTGCCGTATGCGGTCGGCATTTTGGCCGCCGCGACGGGTTCGACCAGATGGTCGTGCGTTTTGCGGTATTCCTGCAGGTCTTTGATCGTGATGAACGCCAAGCCCCATTCTTTGGCCTTCTCGGCGAGCTCGCTTGCGCGCATCATGGTGCCGTCGTCGCGCATGATCTCGCAGCACAGGCCGCACTGCTCAAGGCCGGCGAGGCGGCACAAATCGACGGTCGCTTCGGTGTGCCCATTGCGCTCGAGCACGCCGCCCGCTTTGGCGAGCAGGGGGAACATGTGCCCCGGGCGGCGGAAATCTTGCGGCTGGGCGTCGGGGTCGACGCACTTCATGGCCGTGATCGATCGCTCGGCAGCGGAAATGCCCGTGGTCGTGTCAACGTGGTCGATCGATACGGTGAAGGCCGTTTCGTGGTTGTCGGTGTTGCGGGCGACCATCTGCGGCAGGGCGAGCTTGGCGATGTACTCGTCGTTCATGGGCATGCAGATGAGGCCCTTGGCGTGAGTTGCCATGAAGTTGATGTTCTCGGTGGTGGCGAATTGCGCCGCGCAAATGAGGTCGCCTTCGTTTTCGCGTTCGGGGTCGTCGGTGCACATGATGAGTCGGCCGGCGCGCAGCTCATCGAGCGCGTGTTCGATGGTGGAATATTCGATCATGAGGGGTTCCTTTCGGTATGCCGAGGCGGCGTGGTGCGGTTTAGAAGAAGCCGTTGCTTGCAAGGAAGTCGGCGGTGAGCGTCGATTGCGCTTTGTCTGGGCGATTGGTTGCGTGCGCTTTGTCGATGGGACTTGCGCGGCCCGAGGAAAGAAGCCTTTCGACGTATTTGCCGATGATGTCGCATTCCAAATTCACGATGTCGCCTGTTCGTTTGCGCCCAAGCGCGGTTACGTCGGCGGTATGGGGAATCATCGAAATCGAGAAGCCGTTTTCGGAAACGCGCGCCACGGTGAGGCTGACGCCGTCAATGGCGATGGAGCCTTTCTCAACGACGTAGCGGGTGATGGCTTCGGGTGCCTCGATGTCGTACCACACGGCAACGTCGTCGCGCCGCGTGGAGGTGATGCGCCCCGTGCCGTCGATGTGGCCCGATACGATGTGTCCGCCGAAGCGACCATTGGCCGGCATGGCGCGCTCGAGATTCACGGCGCTGCCGGCGCTCAGCGCTCCGAGTGACGATCTCTGCAGCGTTTCGTGCATCACGTCGGCGCAAAAGCCCGCATCGTCCACGCGCGTCGCGGTGAGGCATACGCCATTGGTGGCGATGCTGTCGCCGATGCGCACGCCTTGCATAATCGCCGGAGCTTCAATGGAAAGCACCGAACTTGCCGCGCCGCGTTTGATGGAACGCACGCGGCCCACGGTTTCGACTAGTCCTGTGAACATGCGTCCTCCTTCGGCGCAGCGTTTGCGATTTCGCCATCATGTGCGGCTGCCGCATGCTCTGGCGCGGCGTTCTCGGCGGCTACGATGTCGCCTTCAATGAGCACGTCATCGCCAAGCCTTTCGACGGTGGTCACGGAAAACATCCATGCTTGATCGGGCGATTCGACTCCCGTGCCGCCAAGCGGAGAGGGTGCGCTGGTGCCTGCGAAAATCTTTGGTGCGATGAACGCCTGCACGTGGTTGACGATGCCGGCCTCGAGGGCGCATGCGGCGAGCGTGGCGCCTCCCTCGATGAAGACGCTGTCGATGCCGCGCTTTCCAAGGGCCGCCATAAGCTGCGGCAAATCGATGCGCCCGTCGTGCTCAGGGGTGCGCATGATTTCGCAGCCTGCCTCCTCGAGCTTTGAGGCGCGCTCGTCTGATGCGTCGGGAGCGCACGCGATAATCGTCGGCACGTCGTGGGCTGATTGGGCGATCGCGGAAGTCATGGGCGTGCGAAGGCGCGAGTCGCATATAACGCGCAGGGGATTTCGTCCGCCTTCGATTCGGCAGGTGAGTTGCGGATCATCGGCGAGCACGGTGCCGATGCCGACCATGATGGCGGCGTGCCTCAGGCGCTCGGTATGCACGCGCTCTCGTGCGGCAGGGCCGGTAATCCAGCGCGATGCGCCGGTTCTCGTGGCGATTTTGCCATCGAGCGTCATGGCGTACTTCAGCGTGACGTAGGGCGTGCGGTGCGTGATGAAGTGGAAGAAGATGGGGTTGAGGGCATCGCATTCCGCTTGCGCGACGCCCTCGTCGACCGTGATGCCGGCTGCGCGAAGTTGCTCGCAGCCTCGTCCCGCGACAAGCGGATTGGGGTCGGCCGATCCCACGATGACGCGTGCGATACCCGCTTCGATGACGGCCTCGGTGCACGGAGGCTGCTTGCCAGTGTGGCAGCATGGCTCGAGGGTTACGTAGAGGGTTGCGCCTTCGGGCGAGGTGTTGCGGGCATGGCAGTTGGCAAGAGCGGCGCGTTCCGCATGAAGATCGCCGCAGCGTGCGTGCCAGCCTTCCGCGATGATTTCGCCATCGCGCACGAGCACGGCGCCTACGAGCGGGTTGGGGTTCGCGAATCCCGTGCCGCGGCGCGCGAGCTCAATGGCTCGGCGCATGTATTCGATATCGGCTTCGCTGTGTGCCACGACTGCCTCCTGCTTATGCCTCGTATCAGGGCGTTTGCAGAAGGAAGGGGCTTGCGGTTTACGATTTCCGACGTGCGGGCGCTGATGCGCCTGATGCTGGAATCGATGGCCGATCAACTCGCGTGGGTTTGGAGCGGATGGGCGATGGATGCCCGGTGGCGCTCGGCTCTCGCAAGTCCAAACTCCCGAAATCCCGCCAATGCAAAAAGCCCTGAAACGCGAACGTTTCAGGGCTCGTAAATGCACTGGTGCGCGGCATGCTGCCGCGTGGTGCAATCTTCTTTCATCCAGACTGTACTGTCGGCTTCGGAGTTTCACCGAATCAACCTTGCGGTTCGTGGGCTGTAACCACCGGTGGGGAATTTCACCCCGCCCTGAAGATTGGTATTTCGTTGGCAGGGACTATACCGCTGCGCTTTTTGCGGTGTCAATAAGAAATCCGAAAAAGTTTGCGAGAGGCTTTGAGCTTCGAACCTGCTAAATGCTCGTAGCGTTTAACGGGTTGGCGTCTGGCGGTGCGTTTTCGGCGAACTTCGGCGCACCTGCGCCAATGCCGTTACAATGATTCGCGAGCATTGAACGATTGGTTGCGCGTTGAATACGCGCCCTAAGAAGAAGTAACGCACCCTCGACAAGGAGGTTCGTATGCCCGAACAGAAATGGACGCCGAGCCAGGCGCTGCTCGATGCGCTTTGCGAGATTGTTGGTGCCGAAAATGTGAGCGTCGGCGAGCCCATGGCCGCGCACGTCACGTTTCTCATTGGCGGCCCTGCGGCCGTTATGGTGTCGCCTCAGTCGCCCGAACAGGTCGCCGAAGTGGTTCGCGCATGCGCTGCCGCCGAAGCCCCGATGCGCGTCATTGGCTTGGGAAGCGATTTGCTTATTGCCGATGGGGGTCTCGCGTGTGTCGTGATGCGTTTGGCGGAAAACTTGAATGCGGTTCGCGTCGAAGGCAATCGCGTGATTGCTCAGGCAGGTGCCACCAATCTGTCGGTTGCCGAAGCTGCGTGCGCGGCGGGCCTTGCTGGCTACGAATTCGCCGAGGGTATTCCGGGAACCATTGGCGGCGCCGCCATTATGAATGCAGGCGCCTATGTGGGCGATTTCTCTACGGTGGCCGTGTCGTTGAAGTGCGTCTCGCCTGAAGGCGAAATCGTTGAAGTAACGCGTGACCAGGCGCAATGGGGCTACCGCCATTCTATGATGGCCGATGCGGGCTATGTGGTAGTTGAAGCCACGCTCGAGCTTTCGCCCGATGCGCAAGTCGAAATTCAGGCGCGCATGGACGATTTCCACGCGCGTCGCGTAGAAAAGCAGCCGCTTGAAATGCCGAGCGCCGGCTCGACCTTCAAGCGCCCCGAGGGCTATTTCGCAGGTAAACTCATTCAAGATGCTGGCTTGCGTGGCTATAAGGTTGGCGGTGCGCAGGTGTCGGAAAAGCACACAGGCTTCGTGGTTAATGCTGGGGGTGCCACCGCTGCTGACGTGCGCCAGCTCATTGCCGATGTGCAGGCGCGTGTAAAAGAAGAATTCGGCGTTGAGCTTGAGCCTGAAGTGAAAATGTGGGGCTTCTAATACATTGAATCCCATTGCGAGAAAGGCGTCGTTCGTTTGCTGCGAGCGGCGCCTTTCTGCTTCTGTGGCTTTGAATTGGCTTTGCTTAGGCTTTGCGGCCCTTCCTGCGCGATTCGATCGCTTTCACAATGCAAACGGCGATGCATCCGCATGCGATGCCGAGCAGCGCGCCGAAAATGACGTCGGTGGGGTTGTGCACGGCTAAATACAGGCGCGAGAACGCGATAGCCGCAGCTGCCGCCACGGCGACGGGCTTCAGCCAGCGATGCGCGAGCGGCGCTAGGCATATCACGGTCGCGGCAGCGAATGATGATGACGTATGGCCCGATGGGCACGAGAAACTGCCAGGCAGCGATACAAGCGATGTCGTGAGCGCGGGGTCGACCAGGAAAGGCCTTGGGCGTTCGATGATGTTTTTCAGCCCTATGTCGCCAATGACGAACGCGAGCGCAATCGCTACGAAAATGGCGATGCCGAACGTTCGGTGCTTATTTAAGGCGATCATGATTGCGCCGACGATCGCCCATAAAGCGCCAAATTCGCCGAGCGTGGTAAAGCCGACCATGAATGTGTCCAAGGCGGGGCTTGCTGCCCCCTGAATGGCGTGCAGAATGGACAAATCTGCGTTCTGTATTGTTTCAATCATCATGCTTCCAAGCATACGCGAGATACTTGGAAGAAACTTTGCGACGATTTGACAAACAGGCAACGCCTGCAACGAAAATGCGAGGTTTTCACAGGTGGGGCAGGCGAGCGAGTGTGCAGGCGAGCAGTGAGATAGGCGGATGCATGGGGTGCAACGGGCCCGCCCCATGCATCAACGAAGGCCTACAGGTCCAACGTTTCGATGACTTCTTTCATCGTTTTTGCCGATTCATGCAGCTGGGCGAGCTCTTGCGCGTTGAACGGTGCGGGCACTTTGTACTCGACGCCGCCGCGGCCCACGATGGCGGGCATGGAAAGCACCACGTCATCCAGCCCGTATTCGCCATTCTGGTAATTCGATACGGGAATGATGGTCTTTTCATCGCGCGCAATGGCTTCGCAAATACGCTTCACCGTCATGGCGATGCCGTAATACGTCGCATGCTTCTTCTCGATGATTTCGTATGCGGAGTTTTTCACGTCTTCTGCGATGCGCTTCATGGCCGCTTCGTGGTCGTAATGGCCGCGAAGCTCGCAGAAATCGTGAATCGGAATGCCCGAGATGTTCGCGGTCGACCATACGGCGACTTCGGAATCGCCGTGCTCGCCCACGATGCGCGCATGCACGTTGCGCGGGTCGACGCTTAGGTGCTCGCCGAGGATGTACTTGAAGCGCGCCGAGTCGAGCACGGTGCCGCTGCCGAGAACGCGGGTTGCCGGCATGCCCGAAAGCTTCAGCGTGACGTACGTCAGAATATCGACCGGGTTGCTGACCACCAAAATGATGCCCTGATAATTGCGCTCGCTGATCTGGGGAATGATCGTCTTGAAAATAGCGACGTTCTTTTGGACCAGGTCAAGACGCGTTTCGCCGGGCTTTTGATTCGCGCCGGCGGTAATCACGATAATCG
>CAKUEV010000091.1 GCA_934646845.1 uncultured Slackia sp. | reverse complement strand
TCCCACGATTTCCGGAAACAACGACATAATCGCCGAATCGAACACTTCCTTGCTCACGATGGGCATAGCCCCCTGCGCAAGCAACATATTCGAGCCCGCCGATGTGGCGGAAAAAATCGACCCTGGCACCGCAAGCACATCTTTATTGGCGGCAAGGGCCTCGTCGGCCGTAGAGAATGTACCGCTGGGAAGCCCCGCCTCCACGATAAGCGTCGCGCGCGCCAACCCCGCAATAAGGCGATTGCGTTTGCGAAACATGAAAGGCTTCGGCGGATAATGCCACGGAAACTCCGAAGCAACCACTCCGCCGCCCTTGACGATGCGCCGAAACAGATCCACGTTCGATTTCGGATACGGCTCATCGCAACCGCCGCCTAGAAACGCGACGGTTTGCCCACCAGCCGCAAGCGCCGCCTCGTGCGCGGCTGCATCGCAACCACGCGCACCGCCCGAAATCACCACCACGCCGAGTTCAGCCGCACGGCCTGCCAACATTTTGGTCGCATTCAACCCATAAGGCGTCGCCTTGCGCGCTCCGACGACCGCAAGGCCTTCCTTAAGCGCAGAGGGGTCGCCGATCACATAGAGCCGTTCGGGCGGCTCAGGCACAGCCTCGAAGGCATCTGGATAATCTTTCGTGCCACGTGCGATTTCGAATCGCGGACCATCGATGCGAAAACGTTCTTCCATGGTCGTTATACCCCCTTTCGGAGCTTGAAGCTCAGAGCTTCCATGAGGTGCTCTTCGGCCACCGACTTCGATTCGGCGATGTCGGCAATTGTGCGCGCCACCATGAGCGCGCGCGTTATTCCACGCCCTGAAAGCAGCTGCGTGCGGGACACCGTTTCCAACAAGCCCCGCGTTCGTTGCGTCATGCGGCAACGGGCAAGCAGCGCGCCCACATCGACGGCATCGCTATCGCCAAGCGCGGCCCGCCGCCATGAACTGAACTCGCGAGCAGCCAAAACACCCGCCAGCAAACGCTCGGAGTCGATTGGATCGCGACCATCGGCGCGATCGAGCATCTCGCCGGGATCGCAGCGCCACACATCGACGTGCATATCGATGCGATCGAGCAGTGGGCCGCCGATGTTGCCCTGGTACCGCTCGATTTTCCATTGCGGACAGGTGCATTGTTTTTGAGGGTCGCCGTAATACCCACAAGGACAGGGATTCGCCGCCGCGACAAGCGAAAAACGCGCAGGAAGCGCAACGCTGCCATCGGCCCGAGTTATCACGATGCGGCCCATTTCCATGGGCTGGCGAAGCGCTTGAAGCGATCGTGACGAGAACTCCGGCAATTCGTCGAGGAACAGAACGCCGGCATGAGCAAGCGATATCTCGCCTGGATGCACGGGCGTTCCCCCGCCCACAAGGCCCGCCACCGTAGCGCTGTGATGCACACGACGAAACGGCCGCGTGCCCGCGAGAATAGAATCGATGGGCTCGCCCGCAACGGAATGGACGATAGCCGCTTCGAGCCTCTCATCTTCGGAAAGCGGCGGCAATATGGAAGGCAGAGCGCGCGCAAGCATGGTTTTGCCCGACCCCGGAGGTCCCATAAGCAAAATGCCGTGACCGCCCGCAGCCGCAACCTGCATAGCGCGCTTAGCGGCCGCCTGTCCACGGATATCGCCAAAATCAGGCGCTTCAACCGAAGCAGAAGGCGCGCAGAAATCGAGCGGCCGCACGGCCATGGAGCGCAGACTGGCAAGCGAGGGCAACGCGAGCTGTTCCATGTGCCCAAGCGGCGCTCCGTCACGCGCATCGGCGCTCACCAAGAGTTTGCACCCGAGCTCACGAGCGCACGCGGCGAATGCGAGCGTACCGTGCACCGGTCGCACGGAGCCGTCGAGCCCAAGCTCCCCTACCAGCAAGCATTCGCCAAGAGCTTCTGCGTCGATTTGCTTCGTTGCCGCCAAAATCGCCGCAGCGATAGGCAAATCGAAGCCCGATCCGGCCTTGCGAATGGAGCTTGGCGCCAAATTCACCACCACTTTATCGCCTGGCATGGTGAAGCCGCAGGCTTTTATGGCAGCCCGCACGCGCTCGGTCGATTCGCGCACGGCGGCATCGGGCATGCCGACAATAGAAAAACCCGGCAACCCGTTCGAGACGACCACTTCAACGGCAACAGGAATCGCCCGCACGCCCACAATGGTCGCCGAATATAATGAGCATCGCAGCTGCATGACGTCACGCGCCCGCGCCGAAAGCGTTCACGATATGTTTCACGAAGCCCTTCGAATTCGGCATTGCTTGAATGGCGATCACGTCGAAGCGCACGCGGGCATCGGCCCCATCATAGGTAGACAAAAAGCTATAAGCGATGCGTTCATAACGGGCGCGCTTCTTCGGCGTAACCGCTTCCTGGGGAAAGCCTTTATCGCCACCCGCGCGCGTTTTCACTTCAACAAATACGAGGCAGCCGTCATCAAGAGCGATGATGTCGGCCTCGCCTGCGGCGCACGCCCAGTTGCGCTCTAGAATGATGTAGTCGTTTCGTTTCAGCAATTCGCAGGCAAGGTCTTCGCCGTAGGCCCCCAGTGTCTTCGGGTCGCAATTCCAGCGCTTGACGAAAGCGATTTCTTCTTCATCGTCGCCCCAATAGCCCTCATCGACTGCGGCGCATTCGTTGCTTACATGGGCATGGGAGTGTGGATTGCGTGGTGCGGCATTTTTTTCGGTCATGGCATCCCCTTTCTCGTACGGCGAGTGTAGAGGTGAAACCTTGTCCGATTCTTGCCCAAATCACGCGCTTTTCCTCGCGACAACCTTGCAATTGCCCCACGATTCCCCAGCGTATTCTTTGGCCTTTAATGCCAATCGCTCTTCGTTTCCATCGCGTTCTCACGCATTTTTCCGGCATTCTCCGACGATTCGCGCGCAAATTCCCCACGTTTCCCGCGGCGTGGAAGGGCGGCCTTCTTAGAACAGCGTCTCCTGCGTCCAGGCACGGCAAAAACTCGCGCGGTGCACGGGAGAAAGCCCATATTGCTTTATTGCCTCGATATGCTCGGCGCTCGCGTAGCCTTTGTTCGATTCGAAGCCGTAATGGGGAAACCGCTCGGCATAGCGGCACATGAGCGCGTCACGATCGACCTTCGCGATAATGGACGCCGCCGCGATGGACGCGCATTTCCCATCGCCTTTCACAATATTGACCTCGCGTGCGTCGAGATGCTGCGCATTGCCATCGAGCAACACCGCATCGAGCGAAGCGCCTTTCGCGGAAAGCTGCTCCTCAATAGCTGCAATAGCGCGCAGGTTCGCCGTACGCAACGCCCACGTCATGCCATGTTCATCGATTTCCTGAGGCTGAATGTATTCGATATCCCACGCGATAGCCACCTCGCGCACCACGGCGGCGATTTCTTCGCGACGCTCAGCAGAAAGCTGCTTCGAATCGTTCACGCCCTCGACACGCGGGTCGTCGGGCAGCACGACGGCACCAATGGCAAGCGGACCTGCGACCGGGCCTCGACCCACTTCATCGAGCCCCACAGCGATACCGCCTCCTGCAAGTTTTGCCTGGAAGCTGTACATGCCCTCCAGACGAGCCGCTTCCGCGTCTTCGGCGGCAAGGCGGCGCGCAGCGCTTTTCAGGGCAGCTTTGACCCCCTTGCGCTCATCGGCGGCAAGAGCGCGGGCAAGCGCCTCGTATTCCGCGCGATTCGCGGCCTTCAAGGCTTCTCGTATTTCTGCAAGCGTTTGAGCCATTCGTTCCCCTCGTTTCTGGGCGACGATCCTTTTTCCATGCGACGAAGCATTTCGCACACGCAAAACGGCAATGGACGCCGTTGGAATACGCGCACAGAATACCCCGGCGCATGGAAAATGAAACAAGAAAGGGGCCCCGAAGGACCCCTTCCAAAGCACCAATTCGGTAAAGACCTAGAATGCCTTTTCCTTGATCTTGGCAGCCTTGCCCACCTTGTCGCGCAGGTAGTACAGCTTGGCACGACGGACCTTGCCGTGACGCACGACCTCGATCTTCTCGATCTTGGGGGAGTGCACGGGGAAGGTACGCTCAACGCCAACGCCGAAGCTGATCTTGCGGACGGTGAAGGTCTCGCGGCAGGTGTGGCCGTGACGACGGATAACGTCGCCCTGGAAAACCTGGATGCGCTCGCGGTTACCCTCGGTAATGCGATAGTGCACCTTGACCGTGTCGCCGACGTTGAACGGGGCGACTTCCTTGATCTGCTGCTGCTCGATAGCGCGGATGATATCCATTTCGTTTCCTTCTGCTAGTCTTTTCCTTCGACTGTGCTGCTTAAAACGCCAGTTTCGGGTTCGCCTTCGCGCTTGCGCGCGGGCATCGCATGCAATGCCCAACTAAGCTGAGCCCTTCAAGGTTCTGGACAAAACCTGGCACCGCAGCAGAGGTCGGATGGAAACGAACGCGACCCGAAGGTTGCTCGTTCCGACGTGAAACGGAGCGCTTAAGAAGCCGACGTTGAATTATAGCAGAGACGCACTCGCTCTCCAAGAGCTTTTTGCCCCTTGGGCGAGCGAACACAACTTGTGCAAATTGACGCGCGAAATGCGGTTATGGAATGCACGAAAGAACCGTCCACCACACCGCCCGCACGCAGGATGCCGCCGCGGTTTCTAGCGGATGTTGGGCAGCCCCACGCCAGCAAGCATCTCGCGCTCGCGAGCTTCCATGGCCTCGGCCTCTTCGTCGGAATGCACATGGTCCCATCCGCACAGGTGCAGAAGGCCATGCACGAGCAGCACCGCGAGCTCTTCTTGCGGCGTGGTGCCGAACTGGGCCGTTTGGGCGCGCGCATAATCGGAGGCGATGATGATGTCGCCAAGCATGAACGGCTCGTCATCGGGCACGCCCGCGTCGTCGTACGCCGCTCCCCCGTCGAAATCGTCGTCAAGGCCGTCACACTCGAAGCTGAGCACGTCGGTCGCACGGTCGATTCCGCGGTATTCCTTGTTCAGACGATGAACTTCCTCGTCGGTCGTGAGCGTGATGGAGACCTCGGTTGTGGCGGGGCATCCTTCCTGCTCAAGCACGTATTGCGCGATACCCTCGATATCGACGCCGCTCGCGATGTCGGCGCCATGCTCGATTTCGATTTCGATGTTCATTTAAAACCCTTTCTTGTCGGCGCCCATGCCTCCGCACGCATACAAAACGAGCGCGGGGGCAACGATTCCGGCGGTTTCAGTACGAAGAATCGACGGCCCGAGCGTCACGGGCCAGGCATTGTCGCCTGCCGTGAGCGCTTCGACCTCATCGGCGGAAAGGCCGCCCTCGGGGCCCACCAGCACGGCGATGCGCGGCTTGGCGATAGCGGGGCTCTCGAGCGCCTGCTCGAGCGCGGCAGCAATGGTCTTCGTCGACGGGCATTCCTCCCAGCATACGAGCACGCAGTCGAATTCGCGCAGCAGCTGCACAGTCTGCTTCACCGTATGCGGCTCATGCACGCGCGGCTCGACCATGCGTCCCGATTGCATGGCGGCAGAATGCGCGATAGCCTGCCAACGGGCGAGCTTGGACTTCGCCTTTTTCGCATCGAGTTTCATGACGCAACGAGAGCTCGAAAGAGGCACGAACTCGTCAATGCCCACCTCGGTCGCATGGCGAATGATATCGTCCATCTTGTCGCCCTTGGCAAGGCCCTGGAACAGCGCAATGCTCGCAGGTGCCTGCGGCGCATCGAGATGCTGCGCGATGCGCGCCACCAGGCCATCGTGCGCCGAGGTGATTTCCAGTTCGAAATAATCGCTCGCCGCATCGACAACGCTTATATGCTCGCCCTCAGACAGGCGCAGCACGCGCGCGTGTTTGGCGTCTTCCGCAGAAAGGCGCACGGGGAATTCCTGCGCCGTCTCTTCGGCGATAACTTGGCCGTCAAGAAAAAAATGATGGAATGACATGCGCTTGCCTCCCTATGCTCCCAGCAGCGCCAAAAGCGCCGGAACGAATACGATAAGGCCTACGACGACGCTTGCGCAGGCTGTGATAAGGGCGGCACCCGCCGCGCAATCTTTCGCGCGCTTGGCAAGCGGGTGGATGTCAGGCGAGGCCAAATCAACGATCGCCTCTATCGCCGTGTTCACGGTTTCCATGGCGAGCTGTACGCCCACGCACATGGCAACCACAGCCCACCCCCAAGCAGGCACCTGCAAAAGCGCGCACGCGGCAAAAACCACAATCGCCGCCACGACATCGACCTTGAAGTTGCGCTCGCTTCCCGCCTGGACCACGCCCGAAGCCGCATAACCGAACGATTTCACGAGATTGTTCTTGCGCTTCAGCGTTTCGCCCGTTTCGCCCATCTCGCCCGCATCGACGCTTTGGCCTGCTGCCTCGCCGCCGCCGGCCATGGGCTCGCTTCCAGACGCGCCGGAATTCGAACGTTCTTCCATCATAGTTCGCACTCCACCAAATCGCCCACGATGCTGCCCGCTGGGGCATCGATTCCGTGATAGCTCTCAGTCGTGGCGTTGCCCTCCGATTCGACCAGGGCCAATTCCCTCGACCCGCAACGGCGATGCATATCGTCGGCGCGAAGACGTTCCTCGATCGCCTCGAGCCTTTTGGCGCGCTCGGCCTTCACTTCGGGCGAGACCTGATCGTCACGCTCGGCCGCAGGCGTTCCCGCACGCTTCGAGTAGCGGAAAATGTGCATCTTCGAAAAGCGGCATATTTCAGCCACGCGGCATGTCTCGAGGAAGTCTTCTTCAGTTTCGCCGGGAAAGCCGACGATGACGTCAGTCGAAAGCGACAGCTGGGGCATGGCGGCATACAGCTTCTCGACCAGGCCCAAGAATCGCTCGGCGCTATAGGGGCGTCGCATTTCGCGCAGCACCTTGCTCGAACCCGATTGCAGCGGCAAATGCAAATGGCGGCAAATGCGGCCATTCGATGCGGCCATGAGCTCAATGAGGTCGTCATCAACGTCGCGCGGCTCAATCGACGACACGCGAAAACGAACGCGCGGCACGACACCAAGGCCCGAATCGGCGGGGAATTCCTCATCGACCACCTTCATAAGGCAACGCAGCAAATCAGCCAGGCGCATGTCGCCCTCGC
>CAKUEV010000090.1 GCA_934646845.1 uncultured Slackia sp. | reverse complement strand
GGTGGGCAACGCGTTTCTGCATTCCATGGTGCGTACGATGGTCGGAACGCTCGTGGAAGTCGGCCGTGGAAGCAAATCGCCCTCCTGGGTGGGTGATGTGCTGGCGGCATGCGACAGGCGAGCGGCGGGCCAAAATGCGCCTGCGGCCGGTTTAGTGTTCTGGAAGGTTGAATATCCCGAAGACATGCATCCTATTCGCGGTTAATCGTGCAACGAGGGAATGATGATTTCCCACTGCATATTGGGCTTTTGGGCGACTTCGCTTTCGCTTGCCCGCATGGTGCTTCTGGGTGACGATTTCTTCGGGCGTTCGAGAGCTTCGCTCGTTGCGCGCGTGGCATTTTGAAGCTTAGCTATGTTTCGTTTCAGAATGCGACGCAAAAGCGATTGTTCTGTGGCGTATTGTGCCGTCTACGAGAAAAACCCGATAGTCGGAGGGTTTTTCCGAAAGCTGATTTAAAATATTACCTTAAGTCTTTTGGCCCCACGCGACGCCACGCGCCAGGGTCCAATTCATTTCGATAGAAGGAAGAACGCGGGCATGCCACGTGCCTGCGCGCCGCATGTGCGGCGGGAGGAATCTGATGTCAGAAACTACAAAATCACGAGCAACGTGGTCAGGTAAACTTGCCTTCGTGTTGTCTGCGGCCGCTTCTGCGGTTGGCCTGGGCAGCATGTGGCGTTTTCCCTATTTGGCCGCGAAATACGGCGGCGGCATGTTTTTGTTCATGTACCTCGTTTTCGTGTTCACTATTGGCCTTGCGTTGCTGCTGCTTGAGACGTCGCTTGGTCGCAAGACGGGGCAGAGCTGCATTGGCGCGTTCAAGGCATTCGGCAAGAAGTATGCGTTCATCGGCATTTTCATGTCGGCGGTGCCGTTCATCATCGTGCCGTATTACTGCGTAATTGGTGGTTGGGTCACGAAATACCTGTTCGGCTATATCGTGACCGCTCCTGAGGTGCTTGCCGATGGCGGCAACTATTTCTCGACCTTTATTAGCTCGGGTGCCGAAAGCATCGTTTTCATGCTCATTTTCATGGCTTTGACGTATTTCATCGTCGCGCTTGGCGTGAATAAGGGCATCGAGAAGGCGAACCTCATCATGATGCCCGCCCTTATCGTGATGGCTGTTGCCGTTGCGATTTACGCGCTCACCTTGCCGGGCGCCATGGATGGCCTTGCCTACTACCTGATTCCCGACTTCAGCAAGTTCTCGCCTGAATTGGTTATCTCCGCGCTTGGCCAGACGTTCTTCACTCTGTCGCTCGCCATGGGCATTATGGTGACGTATGGCTCCTATCTGCAGAAGTCCACGAAGCTTACCTCTTCGGTTTCGCAGATTGCGGGCACCACGTTTGGCGTTTCGTTGCTCGCGGGTCTCATGATTGTTCCCGCCACGTTTGCCGCGCTTGGTTCGGGCGATGCCGTGGCTCAGAACTCTGGCCCGTCGCTCATGTTCATCATTCTGCCTCAGGTGTTCGAAAACCTTGGCGGCGCAGCGACTATCATCGGTGCCGTGTTCTTCGTGCTCGTTTTGTTCGCGGCTCTTACGAGCTCGCTCTCGCTCGTTGAGACCTGCACGTCTATTATTTCCGATGGTGCTGGCTGGTCTCGCAAGCGTTCGCTTATTGCGACCATCGTGTTTGTGACGCTCATGGGCGTGCTCGTAAACCTGGGCTACAGTTCGCTGTCGTTCATTCAACCGATGGGCGAGGGCTCGAGCATCCTCGATTTGCTCGACTTCATCTCCAACTCGGTGATGATGCCTATCGCTGCGCTTCTTACCTGCGTTTTCGTGGGCTGGATTATCAAGCCCCAAACGCTCATCGACGAGGTGCGCGTGTCGGCTCGCTTCCGTCTTGCCAATGTGTGGTCGGTCGTTATTAAATACATCGCGCCTGTGATGCTCGTTATTATTCTGGTCGCTTACGTCGCTCAGACCATGGGCCTGTTCAGCATGTAGCCGATCGGCTTCCCGCTCGCTTAAGGGGCCTGCTTACTTCGTTTCCGTTCGCTTATCTGGCGATCGGGGCGGGGCGAGCAGGCCTCTTTTTGTTTTCTGGAGGATGAACGCTGCAGGGGGGATCGCTTTCATAAGTGTCGAATCTTATTGCGATATTTGAACGATACGGGCGCCGTATGCCGATATCGAGTGGGGAATTGTCGAAAACGGCGCAGGTTGCGCGGCGTTTTGCTATCATTGATGAGTTTTATCGCCGCAAGTAAGTATGAAGGGGATGCGCATGTCGCTTTCTATCGGTATTGTTGGCCTGCCCAACGTTGGCAAGTCTTCGCTTTTCACCGCCCTTACCAAGAAAACCGGGTTCGCCGCGAACTATCCGTTTGCTACCATTGAGCCCAATACGGGCATGGTTCCCGTTCCCGACTATCGTTTGGATGAGCTCGCGAAAATCGACCACCCGGCTAAAATCGTGCCGGCAACGGTCGAATTCGTCGATATCGCTGGCCTGGTTGCCGGCGCAAGCCAGGGCGAGGGCCTGGGCAACAAGTTCTTGGCCAACATTCGCGAAACCGATGCGATTTGCGAGGTCGTTCGTTTCTTCAGCGACCCCAACGTCGAGCACGTTTCCAAGAAGGTCGACCCGCAAAGTGACGTCGAAACCATTAAGACCGAGCTCGTGCTGGCCGACATCGCCACGGTCGATAAGGCCCTGCCTCGCCTTGAAAAGGAAGCGAAGCGCGATAAGTCGCTCATGTTCAAGTTCGAGACCGCCAAGAAGGTGCTCGCGGGCCTGAACGAAGGCCATCGCGTGCTCACGCTGGGCTTGACCGATGAAGAGCTCGCCGCCATCAAAGACCTGTGCCTGCTCACGTGCAAGCCCATGCTCTATATCGCCAATGTCGATGAGGACCAGCTCAACGCCGAGCTCCCCGAAATTGACGGCCAGATTCCCGTGCCTATTTGCGCTAAGACGGAAGCCGATTTGGCTGAGCTCGATCCCGAAGACGCCAAGATGTTCATGGAGGAGCTGGGTCTTTCCGAAAGTGGCCTCGCTCGCCTTATTCGCAGCGCTTACGCCCTGCTGGGCCTGCAGAGCTACTTCACGAGCGGCGAAACCGAAACGCGCGCTTGGACCATTCCCGTGGGCGCGAAAGCGCCGCAGGCTGCGGGCGTCATTCACTCCGACTTCGAGCGCGGCTTCATTAAGGCCGAAACCGCGAGCTTCGAAGACTATGTGTCTCTCGGCGGTGAAAAGGGTTGCCGCGACGCTGGCAAGCTTCGCCAGGAGGGCAAGGAGTACGTGGTGCAGGACGGCGACGTCATGCACTTTAAATTCAACGTGTAGCAGGCAGATGCTCCCGAGGGGCTTCTATTCTGTTTCGTAGATGGGCGATGTGCGCGTTGCGTGCGTTGCCCATCTTTTTGTCGTGGGCGTTTTTTGGAAAGGGCGAATCGATGGCGAATATTCAGGGGCTTTCGGCGGCGAACATGACGCCGTGCGCGCCTTCTATGGATGCCGCTCGAGCGGCCCTTTCAACGTATTACGGCTACGAAGCGTTTCGCCAGGGGCAAGAGGTGCTCATTGGCGCCGTGCTTTCTGGCCGTGACGCGCTCGGCATTATGCCCACGGGTGCCGGCAAGTCGTTGTGCTATCAGATTCCTGGGATTGTTCTGCCGGGGCTCGCGTTGGTGATTTCTCCGCTCGTTTCCCTTATGAAAGACCAGGTAAACGCCCTTATCGATGCAGGCGTGCGAGGGGCGTTTTTGAATTCGACCTTAACGCCCGGCCAGCAGCGCACCGTGCTTGCGCGCGCCGAGGCGGGCACGTATAAAATCATGTACGTGGCGCCTGAACGCTTGGCTGATCCGCTGTTTCGAGAGTTCGCGAGCCGCGTGGAAATTCCCCTTATCGCCGTTGACGAGGCCCATTGTGTGTCGCAATGGGGTCAAGATTTCCGTCCTGCGTATACCGGCATAGCCGATTTCATCGAAAGCCTGCCGAAACGACCGCCTGTCATCGCGCTTACCGCCACGGCGACCGATAAAGTGCGCCGCGACGTTTCCGCCTTGCTTGGGCTGCGAAACCCCGAATGCGTCGTGACTGGTTACGATCGCGCAAATTTGAAATTCGGCGTCGAAAAGCTCAATCCGAAGCAGAAGCGCACGCGAATCGCCCAGTTTATTGCGGCGCATTCGGGCGATTCGGGCATCGTGTATTGCTCGACGCGCAAAGATGTCGACGGCCTTTCGGGCTGGCTTGCCGCCGAAGGGCTGCCTGTGGCTCGTTACCATGCCGGCATGAATAAGGCCGAGCGCGACGACGCTCAAGAGCGGTTCATCAATGATGATGCCCCCATTATGGTTGCGACGAATGCCTTTGGCATGGGAATCGACAAATCGAACGTGCGCTGGGTTGTGCATTACAACATGCCGAAAAGCCTTGAAGCGTATTACCAGGAGGCGGGTCGCGCGGGACGCGATGGCGAGCCGAGTGAGTGCCTTCTTCTGTGGTGCGATGGTGACGTGTCCACCTGCCGTTTTTTTATCGAAGGCGACAGCGAGTACGCCACCCAGCAGCCGGAAGAGGCCGAAATCGCGCGAGCCGCTCAGCGTCGCATGCTCGAAGCCATGGTGGGGTATTGCCACACGACGGGCTGTTTGCGCCGCTATATCCTCAATTATTTCGGCGACCAAACGCCGTTTGAAAATGGTTCGGCCGAGTGCGGGAACTGCTCGAATTGCCTTGGGGAATTCGAATCGATCGACGTGACCGATACGGCGCGCGCCTGCGTGAAGTGCGTGCGCGAATTGGGCGGCGCCTTTGGCAAGACCCTCGTGGCCGATATTGTGCGCGGTTCCAAATCGCAGCGCGTGTTCGAGGGGAATTTCGAAACGCTCGATTCCTACGATACGGTGAGCGACTCGATTTCGCAGGTCAAAGAGGTTATCGAATTGCTTGCGTCCGAGGGTTTTCTGCAGGTGAGCGAAGGGAAGTTCCCGACCGTCGGTCTTGGCGAACGCTCGCACGAGGCCTTCATGGAAGACTTCACGTTCTCAATCAAACAGATGAAGAAGCCCACACTTCCCAAGAAAGGAAAAGCGGCATCTTCGTCCGCCTCTTCCGCGACGTTTGGGGTGGGCGCGACGAGCGCGGGTGACGATGCGCTGTTTGAAGAGCTGCGCGCGTTGCGCAAACAGCTCGCCGATGCAGGAAATATCGCCCCTTACATGGTGTTTTCCGACCGAGCGCTGCGCGATATGTGCGCGCGCCGTCCGAAGGACGCGCTCGATTTCCTCGAGGTCAACGGCGTGGGCTCGCGCAAGCTTGAGCGCTATGGCGAAGCGTTCCTCGACGCCATCGCGAAGTTCGAGGCGGGGGAGTAGGGGCGATTGCGGCTCCCCTCGGACGGGTGCTCGCCTCGGTCTTCTCGCTGGCCACGGCGAGCTATCGTTCGCTTTGCTCACTATGCGCCCGCCTGGCGGCGTTTCGTGTAAAGAATAAAATCAAGTTTGAACGCCGACGGCCTACGAGAAGGCCGAGGCAAACACCCGCCCTGCGTTGCGCTGCAGCGGCGGGAATGCTTGGGCGTGTCCTTGCTTGGAAGGGTTTGCGGCTCGCTCGGGCAGAATGGGCGCTCGGTGGGGCTTTCGCAAGGGTCGTCGGCGTTCATTTTCGCTTTAATTTCAAAATGAAACGCCGCCAGACGGGCGCATAGCGAGCCGAAGGCAAGCGGTAGCCCGTCGTGGCCCAGGCGAAAGTCCCGCCGAGCTCCCGTCCGGCGGGATTTGAGTGACCGGAAAACAAGCCGCTTCATTAGGTGACCGTGTCCTGCGTATTTCGGTCTGTTGAACTTTACTGGGCATCTGGTTGGCTCGTGCGTAGTTGCCTGCGGGTTTGCTATCATACGAACGTTATGTTCTCATGCAGTTCGCTTTGGGAAACTGCTGGCAGGTCGCCTGTGGAAAAGCGAATCGAGAAGGAAAGAGAAGTCGCATGACTCAGCAACTCACAGAACGCGACGTGCGTGACATTGCCACGTATGCGCGCATCGGGCTCACCGATGAAGAGCTCGCTCAGATGACGGTTGATTTGAACAGCATCATCGAGACGCTTAAGCCCATCACCGAATTCGACCTCGAGGGCGTGGATCCTACGTTCCATCCCATCGGAGGCCTTTCCAACGTGATGCGCGAAGACGTCGAAGCGCCCGGTTTCACGCAGGAACAGGCACTCTCCAATGCTCCTAAGCAGCAAGACGGCAGCTTCCTTATCCCGGCTATTTTGGGCGGAGGTGATCAGTAATGGCATATAACGCGAATATGAACGTGGCCGACATTCGTGCTGGCCTTCTGGCGGGCGATTTCACGGCGCGCGAAGTTGCCGAGGCAAGCTTCAAGCGCATCGAAGAACTCGATGGCGAAGTGCATGCATTCTTGGAACTCACGAAAGATGCCGCCTTCGAACAGGCCGCGAAAATCGACGAGGCGCTTGCAAACGGCATCTTCGATGAAATGGGCCCGCTCGCTGGCGTGCCCGTGGCATTCAAAGACAACATGAACTACGAGGGCACGCATACCACGTGTTCTTCCCGCATGCTCGAGAATTACGTCTCGCCTTATACGGCGACGTGCGTTGCCAAAACTATTGAGGCGGGCGGCATTCCGCTGGGCAAGCTCAACATGGACGAATTCGCATTCGGCAGCTCCACCGAGACCTCCGCGTTCGGTCCCACCAAAAATCCGTGGGATCTTGAGCGCGTCCCGGGCGGCAGCTCCGGCGGCTCTGCGGCGTCGGTCGCGGCCGGTCTTGCGTGCGTCACGCTCGGTTCCGACACGGGCGGTTCCATTCGCCAGCCCGCAGCGTTCTGCGGCATTGTTGGCGTGAAGCCGACCTATGGCATGGTTTCGCGTTACGGCGTCGTCGCGTTCGGCAGCTCGCTCGACCAGGTTGGCCCGTTCGCGCGCAGCGTTCGCGATGCCGCTGCCGCCATGGACGCCATTTGCGGCCACGATTCCATGGACTGCACTTCGCAGTACGTGAAGGCCGATTTCCGCGCGGCATGTGAGCAGGGCGTCGAAGGCATGCGCATTGGCGTCGTGTCCGGATTCATGGATGCTCCCGGCCTTACCGACGAGGTGAAAGCTCGTGTTTCTGAGGCCACCGAGGCC
>CAKUEV010000089.1 GCA_934646845.1 uncultured Slackia sp. | reverse complement strand
CGTATGAGACACGCGCACCGTGGAGCGAATCATGCACGGCATATCGAAGCGCTCGGACACTTCGAAGGCGTTCTTGGTGAACGCAAGCGCCTCGGAAGAGTCGGCGGGATCGAACATGGGAATATGCGCGGCGCGGGCATAAAAGCGCGAATCCTGCTCGTTTTGGGAGGAATGCATGCCCGGGTCATCGGCCGCGAGAATCACGAAACCGCCGTTGACGCCCGTATAGGCGGCCGTAAACAAGGGGTCGGCAGCCACGTTGACGCCCACGTGCTTCATGCTCGAGAGCACGCGACGGCCAGCGGCGCATGCGCCCAAGCCAACTTCCACGGCGACCTTTTCATTCGGGCACCATTCGGCATATACGCCGGGCTGCTTCGCGAACGTTTCCATGGTTTCGGTCGAAGGCGTGCCGGGGTACGCCACGCCAATAGTGGCACCAGCCTCCCACGCGCCGCGCGCAATCGCCTCGTTGCCGGAAATAAGTTCCATAAATCCAATCCCCCTTGGGTCGTACAAAAACTCGCTTGCGCGATAAGAAAAAGGCCCGCCAGGCGGGCCCATGGACGCCTAGCGCATGGTTGGCGTAGCCAAATACATCAGACAGAACGTGCCAATCTGAACGATGTCGCCATCGCGCAGATCGGCGTCTTTCACATTGAGGTTGTTAACCCACAAGCCATTGAACGAGTCGGCATCGCTGATGCGAAAACCGGCCGGCGTGCGCTCGATGGTCGCATGCATGCGCGAAACCGTCATGTCATTCAAGAAGATGTCGCACTGCGGGCTGCGGCCCACGGTAAGACGATCGGCCGCCAGGCGGAACGAGCTGCCGATTTGCGGGCCCTTCACGATTTTCAGGGTCGCCTCCGAAAGCAGCGCAGGGTTTGCCATCGCGGGGTTTGCCTGGGCTTGCATGTTCAGCGGCTTGAAAGCCTGGGTGCGGCCAAGCAGCTTGAACCCGCACGCCTCGCATGCGGTAGCGTCGGCGGCAACGGGCGCACCGCACACTGGGCAGTTCTGCAAAACGGTACCCATGGTCTCATCGGTCATGGCGTTCACCTCGTTATCTCTCACACCGCATCAGGCGCTGCGGCGGCGCATACTTTCTTCAAACGCACGCTAGCGATCGCTTAAAGCCTGCGTGTAATAGCATTCCTGCGTTTCTGCCACCGTAGGCTGGTGCTGAATCGAGCGAATCCAACGGTCGAAGCTCACACCGATGCCTTGGAAGAAATTCGGCGCGGCAACGTCTTCAGCGGCAATGATGCTCGTTTGCGCGATTTGGTTGTCATCCTGCATGAAAGCAAGGCTTCCAATCACATCGCCCGCATGCACATCGCCGGAAAGCTCGTTGAACGTAGCCTTCGCCTGAACAGGGCCGAACGCGGCAAAAACGCTCGCAGTCAAATCAGGGTCGGCACCGGTGGCATCGACGGTAACATCCACCCAATCATTATGAGCTACTTTGGCCACGAGCGGCACGTGGGCGCCAAGATATTCCACATACTGGTCGCTATTGACCAGCGAGCGTTGTGCGATATTGGCATATGCCCAATCCATGAGCGCCACGGTATCGCTGAAGCGCTCGTCGCTCGACGGCGAATCGAGCACAACGCTGTAGAACTCGCCCGCATCACGCGAAACGGCGCCCGCGAAGCAGTAGCCCGCGTCGTCAGTCGTTCCGGTTTTCACGCCGCATATGCCGTCGTAGACGCCCATGAGCTCATCGGTGGTTTGCAGCGCGACATTGCGCGCCGTGCCATCGGCCGACGTGACCGTTATTGTCGTCGAACCCGCATCGACAATGCCGCGGAACGTGTCGTTTTGCATGGCGTACGACACGAGCGTCGCAACGTCGCGCGCGCTCGAATGCAAGTTCTCATCGCCGAACGCATCGAAATCGAGGCCATGGGGGTTCGTGTACACCGAATGGGACATGCCCAGATCGGCGGCCTTCGCGTTCATCGCGGCGATAAACGTATCGTAGCCCGTCGACGCGTCGCCCGACATATGGGCGCCAACCGACTTCGCGATGGCAATGCCCGCATCGTTGCCCGAAGGAACCATGAGCGCGTACAGGGCCGTCTCGAGCGACATGGTGTCGCCTTCCAAAAGCCCCGCGCTTGACTCGCCCACCGTGGCTGCTTCGTTGTCGACCGTCACGGTGAGGTCGAGGGGCGCGTTCTCAAGCGCTACGACCGCCGTCATGATCTTCGTGAGCGACGCGATTTTCACTTCCGCATTCACATCACGCGAGAAATACACGGTGCCATCGGAGCCCACGAGCATGGCATGCGTCGCCTCGATATCGGGGCACGCATCGGCGGAAAGGCCGCGCGCGGCAACGGTTTTGTTGCCGATTTCATCGCTCTCGAGCACCTCGGCGAAAGCGGCCGCAGGCGCGGAAAGCGCAAACGTGCCAGCGAGCACGCACGCCGCGAGAATGCGACCTGCGCGCGAAACAACGGAAGCGCCCGCAGGTGCGAGCGCTTCGAATCTATTGCGTTGATGAGCTAAAGCCCTAATCAAGCTTATAGACCTCCTCGGCAGAAACGACATCGAAGCCAGCTTCGGAAAGCTTACCTTCAACGGTATCGTCAACAACCTTCAAAACGTCAATGGCCGTAGCCTCTCCACGCGAAAAGCAGTAGCCGTATTCAATATTGGCGCCCATCGATTCGATGGTCTCGAGCAAATGTGCCAAACCGCCCGGCTCGTTGGGAACGCGCACGGCGAGCACCTTGGTAACGCTCGCACGGAAGCCCGATTCGTCGAGCACCTTCGCGGCGGCCTGGGGCGTATCGCAGAAGACGCGCACGACGCCGAAGTCGCTCGTGTCGGCGATGAAAAGGTCGTGCATGTTGATATTCGCATCGGCAAGCGTGCGGCACAGGCCGGACAGGCGGCCCTTTTCGTTTTGAATGAAAACGGTGAGCTGTTCGATCATGATTGTGCTCCCCCTCGTTAGTTCTGCTGCTTCACTTCGCGCAAATCGATGACGCGCTTCGATTTGCCCTCGCTGCGTTCGATGGTCTTCGGCTCGCAGAATTTAATCTTAACAGCAATCTGCAAGTTCGACTTCAACGCGGCCGCCAAACGCTTCTTCAAATCTTCGAGCGCGCGAATCTCGTCGAACGGGAAGTCGGGCGCGGTTTCCACGCGCAGCTCGATTTGGTCGAGCGTGCCCTTGGTGGTGAGCACGATTTGGTAATGCGGGGTAATTTCGTCGAAGCTGTTCACGACCTGCTCGATTTGCGACGGGAACACATTCACGCCGCGAATGATGAGCATGTCGTCGGTACGGCCCACGATGCGGTCGATCTTCTTATGGGTGCGACCGCAGCTGCACTCGCCCGGAATGAAACGCGTGAGGTCGCGCGTGCGATAGCGAATGAGCGGCGTACACTGGCGCGTGAGCGTGGTAATGACGAGCTCGCCGAATTCGCCGTCGGGCACAGGCTCGAAGGTGTCGGGGTTCACGATTTCCGCCAGGAACTGGTCTTCGCACAGGTGCAGGCCGTTCGACTCGGAGCACTCCATAGCAACGCCCGGGCCCATGATTTCGGAAAGGCCATACACGTCGCAGTACTGCACGCCAAGCTTGCGGCGAATCTCATCGCGCGTCGCTTC
Organism: uncultured Slackia sp.; assembly: GCA_934646845.1. GTDB lineage: Bacteria > Actinomycetota > Coriobacteriia > Coriobacteriales > Eggerthellaceae > Slackia. The sequence continues at coordinate 3,651 of CAKUEV010000089.1, read as the reverse complement.
GCTGCAGGGTTCAGCGCCAAGAATGACGCCCGTGAGCTTGAACTCGTCCATGCTCATGCCCATTTCGGCGATGGTGTCGGCGATGAGCAGCGCATATGAAGGCGTCGCGCACAAAATGGTGACGCCGAAATCTTTCATGATCTGGATTTGGCGCTTAGTGTTGCCGGTAGACATGGGAACAACCATGGCACCCGCGGCCTCGGCGCCGAAATGCGCACCCAAACCGCCCGTGAACAGGCCGTAACCATAAGAAACCTGCACGACGGAATCTTCGCCGCCGTCGAGCATGTAAATGCCGCGAGCGAAGCAATCGCCCCACACCTGCAGGTCGTCTTTCGTGTAACCCACGACCGTCGCCTGGCCCGTAGTGCCCGAAGACGCATGCACGCGCACGCATTCGGAGCGAGGCACGGCGAACAGGCCGAACGGATAGGCGTCACGCATATCCTGCTTCACGGTAAAGGGAAACTTCTTGATGTCTTCGAGAGATTCGATATGGTACGGATCGACGCCAGCCTCGTCAAAGCGCTGCTTATAGAGAGGGATGTTCTCGTAGCAGCGAACGGCAACGTCGCGCAAACGCTCGAGCTGAAGCTCCTCGAGCTTCGAGTGCTCCATGCACTCGATTTCTTCTTGATAGTACTTCGACATCGGGAAGTCCTTCCTTGTGGAGAGCCTCGCGACTTCACAACAGGCGAGCGCATGGGGCGCCCGACCCAAAAAGTCGTGACGATTACTTTAGCGCACTAAAGCATGCATATGAAGAGAAATTTTGAATATCAAAGTAAAATGCCACGCTCTTCGAAACGTGGCATAAAGAACGATCTTATTTTAAGGAAAGAGGGAGCACGCCAGGGCGCCTACGCGCTTCGCAGAAGGCCCCTACTCCGCCTTGGCCGCCCCGACTTTCGCGGCAGCGCGCTCGGCCTTGACCTGATTCATGGCGTCGATGCCGCGAAGCACGTACACCGTGGTCGTGTAGATGCACAGAATAAGGCCAGCATACACGAACCAAATGCCCCACGAGCACAGGTCAGCGTTAAAACCGGGAAGCCATGCCAAGTCGCATACGCCGAGGCCCGAAACGAGCGGCCAGTTCAACAGCAGGCCCGCAAAGCCCACGAACAGAAGCGTGGTGGCAACCTTGCCGGGGAAAATGACGGCAACGCGCGCTTTGTAGCGAGCGCCCAAATATGCGCCACCGACGATCAGCAGCAGGTCGCGAGCGATTACGAGCGCCACGATCCATACCGGCAAGCGCCCCACGAGCAGCAGGCCAACCACGCCAAACACCATGAGCGCGCGGTCGACAGCCGGGTCGAGCAGGCGGCCGAGCCTCGAGACGGTATGCGTGCGACGAGCGAGCTGCCCGTCAATAAAGTCGGTGGAAGCGGCAAGCGCGAAAATGAACGTTGCCAAAATATCGTGGCCGTCGAGCAGCAGCACCAAATACACGGGCACCATGCACAGACGAATGAACGACACCACGTTCGCCGCCGTGAAAATGCGATTGGTCACTTCGCTTTCAGGCGTATCCCACGAAGGTCGTTTCTCTTTTTCGTCGCTCATAGCCCAACTTCCACTGCTGAAAACCGAAAATAAGCTCGCCGTGGCGAGCGAAAATCATTCTACACAAGCGATTTCAAATAAAAGCGCACTATACAGCGTTTTCAAACATCTGGCACACAGCTGTTGAAATTAATGCAGAGAAACTTCCGAGTTGCATTGAGGCAGAAGAGCAAGGCGCAGCAACCTAGAAACCACGCCTCCAGAAAGCACAGTCTGCCGAAGCACAACCCGCCGAAGCGCATCCTGCTGAAACACGATCTGCAGAAAGCGCCTGTTTCGGCCCTCTTGGCAAACGAGAACCGCCCCCGAAGATCCAAGAACCATCGGGGGCGGCGTGTTTACGTTATTCCTTCGCGCTTTCGGCTTCTTGGGCGGCCTTGGCGGCTTTCGCGGCCTTCGCGGCGGCGATGCGCGCCTCGCGTTCGGCCTTCTTGGCGGCTTCGGCAGCAAGCTCTTCGGGCGTAGGCTCAGGCTTGCTTTCGACCTGGCGCGTTTTCACGGGCGCAACGTGCGGGAATTCCATGCTCATGGAAAGCGCGCCCTTCGGACATTCGCGCACGCACGTGTCGCACTGAATGCAGCCGAAATGGTTGATAGACCACGTTCCGGCGACCTTGTCGACCTCGATGGCCGAGCACGGGCAACGCTTCACGCAGATGCCGCACAGAATGCATTTCGCCATGTCGATTTCAACCGTGCCGCGATGGCCTGCGGGGATGTCGCGTTTTTCGAGCGGGTACATGACCGTTTCAGGCTTGCCGAACAGCGAGCGCAAGGTCATCTTCCCCAGTTTGAAGCTTCCCATTGCCCTACCTTTCCGAACAGCTGATACACGGGTCGATCGTCAAAATGATGTTGGGAACATCGGCCAAATCGCACCCTTCGAGCGCCTTCACCATGCCGGCGAGATTCTGCGTGGTAGGCGTGCGCATGCGCATGCGTTCCAAGTTCGCCGTGCCGTTGCCCAGCGCGTAGTAGTAGCATTCGCCACGAGGCTGCTCGAGCACGTTGCACGCCTGAGCGCCGGCCGCAGGCTTGAGCTTGCTCTTCTCGCCGATGCCGTCGTTGGGGATCTTGGCGGCGAGCTCTTTGACGATGGCGATAGATTGGTTCACTTCCGCACAACGCACCTCGACGCGGGCAAGGCAGTCGCCGCCGGTAGACGTGATGGGCGCGAAATCGCTCAGCTCGCCATAGGCACCATGGCCCAAAACACGGCAATCGTACGGCACATTGCTCGCGCGGGCGAACGGGCCGACCATGCACAGCTCGGAAGCCTGCTCCTGGCTCAGGTAGCCAACCCCGTCCAAACGGCTGCGCACCGAGGAATCCTTCAGGAACGTCGCGCAGATTTCCTTATATTCGCCCTCGATGGAATCGAGCTTGTCGCAAATCCAACGAAGCGTGTCGGCATCGATATCGCGCACGACTCCGCCGATTTGCACGTACGACAGAATCACGCGGCCGCCCGTGGTGGCCTCGAAAATGTCGAGCACGCGCTCGCGCAAACGCCAACAATGCATGAACAGGCTCTCGAAACCGAAGGCGTCAGCGGCGAGGCCCAGCCACAACAGGTGCGAATGCACACGGGACAGCTCGTGCAGAATCACGCGCAGGTACTGCGCGCGCCTGGGAACTTCCACGCCCATGAGCGATTCGATGGTCTCGGCATAGCCGAGCGAGTGGCCGAAGCTGCAAATGCCGCAGATGCGCTCTGCAACATAGATGAACTGATGGATGTCGCGAGTCTCAACGAGCTTCTCCAATCCGCGATGCACGAAGCCGATCTGCGGAATGGCCTCAATAACGTGCTCATCTTCAACCACGAGGTCCAAATGCAAAGGCTCGGGCAACACAGGGTGCTGCGGGCCGAAAGGAATCACGGTCGCCTTGCCCATGCTACTCACCGCCTTTCGCAGACGCGTCGCCCTGGGCGGCGCGTACCTTCGCCTCAAATGCCGCCATCACTTTCGCGGCTTTGTCCTCGGGCAGATTCGCGCACTTGGCTTGCACCTTCGCACGCTCGGCTTCCCAATCAACCGCAGGCTTTACGTCAGCCGCCTTGGCGGCTTCGGCCTGGGC
>CAKUEV010000088.1 GCA_934646845.1 uncultured Slackia sp. | reverse complement strand
GGACATGACCGTGAACGGCATGTCGCTTTTCACAGCCTGGCACCACAGTTCGACATAGCGGTTCCAGAATGCCTCGAGGTCAATCGATTTCCAGCGCGACACGTGCTTGTGGCTCACCATGAGCCAGCGGTCAACAAAATGGACCGAGCCGAGCACGATATCGAACTGGTCGAAATCGCTCGCATGCAAGGTACGCGTTTCGTCTTCGCCAAGCCAATCAAGCTCGCAGCCCAAAAGCACATCGATATCGTCACGTTTCTGCTGATCGCGCACGGCTTCGATGTAGGCCCCAAGCCGCTCGATCGGCATGGTGGAGCGCTTCGACGGGTCGAGTTCATCGGGAATGGGATAATGCTCCGTTGCCGCCATGTGGGCAACGCCCGCATCAACCGCCGCCTGCACCATATCGTGAAGCGGATCTTTGGCGTGATTGCAGAACGTGGAGTGCGTGTGCATCGTTATAAGCTCGGTCATGCAATCGCCTCCTTGAACGCTTCGAAGAATGCATCAATGTCGGCTTGCGTGTTTTCCACGCCAATCGACACGCGCAGCTCACCTTGGGCAAGGTTGCGTTCGACGCCGAGGGCGGAAAGCACATGCGAAGGATCGAGGCTCCCCGATGCGCAGGCCGAACCGCCCGAAATGCAGATACCGCGCATGTCGAGCTGCAGAATAAGCGTTTGGCTCTCGAAGCCGCGCACGCACACATTCACGATGTTGGGCAAGAACTCTTCGCTGCCACAAGGCACGCAAACCGACGGCACCACGCGTTTAATGGCGTCCAAACGCGCGTACAAATCATCGCGCATGGCACGGGCGCGCGCCGCATAGGCGGGCTGCTCAGCCACGGCGAACTCGATTGCCGCCGCAGCACCTGCGATACCGCACACGTTCTGCGTGCCGCTGCGACGCCCGTTTTCCTGACCACCGCCGGGCAGATACGCCACGTAGGGCGTTTTCGCCGCAAGATAGAGCACGCCAACACCCTTCGGACCGCCCACTTTATGCGCGGAAAACGAAGCCGCATCGACACCCCAGCCCTTCAGGTCGACGGGAATTTTTCCAAGCGCCTGAACGGCATCGACATGAAACAAAGCGCCGGCGGCATGGGCTACGCTGCACAACTCGGCCACGGGTTCGATGATGCCCACTTCATTGTTGGCAGCCATAACGCTTACCACCAGGGTGTTTTCATCAACCACGCGCTTCAGAGCTTCAGGCGCGACCTTGCCCGAGCCATCGTTATCGACAAATTCGAACTCGAAGCCGAGCGCGCGCAGCATATGGCTCGTTTCGAGAACGGCCTCATGCTCGATGCGCGAGGTTACCACCTTGAACGGCCCATGCTTGCCCGCCAAGCGAGCCTTTTCGCGCGCGCCAAGCGCCATGCCCACGATTGCCGAATTATCCGATTCGGTGGCACCGCCCGTGAACACGATTTCGTCGGGACGGTGGGCCTTCAGGGCGCGAGCCACGCGCGCACGCGCATCTTCGAGCGTGGAAAACGCCTCGCGGCCAATGGAGTGAAGCGAATTCGCATTGCCGAAAGGCGCCTGCGTTCCCGGCTCCACATAAGGCGCCATGGCCTTTGCGGCCGCATCGCACAATGGCGTGGTTGCCGCGTTGTCCAGATATATGCGCTTGCTTTGCATTGCTTGCATGCCCCTTTTACGCCCGCACGTCGTTCGTCCACGGAGCCACGAAACCATTCTTCTGGGCTTCAGCGGCAACGGCCTTCATTTCCGCGATTGCAACCGCGCGGTCGGACGCGCCAAACACGCCGCTGCCCGCAACAAGCACATCGCAGCCCGCCGCGCACACAGCACGCGTGGGATCGTTCGCCTTCAGGCCGCCATCGACCTCGATGAGCGGCGAGGCGCCCGCCTCACGAGCCATTTCAACGATACGTGCGACCTTGGCCTCGGTTCCTTGGATATAGCTCTGGCCAGAAAAGCCCGGGAACACGCTCATGGGCAGTACCATGTCGAGCTTCGCGATATAGGGCTTGATAAGCTCGACATCGTAATCGGGCTTCATGGCGATGGCGGCCTTGCAGCCAGCCTCGTGAATCATGTCGATCGCCAAATCAAACTGACCGGCTTCGGCATTGAGCGCCTCGGCATGCACCGTGACGATGTCGGGCGTATGCTCCAGGTACCAGGGCAGCTGCTCGAGCGGGTTGGAAATCATCAAGTGCACGTCGAGCGGCAGCTTCGTGATTTTCTTCAGGCCAGCGACGAACGGCACGCCGAGCGTAAGGTTTGGCACAAAATGGCCGTCCATCACATCGACATGCACGAACGCGGCACCGCCTTCTTCAATTTCGGCCACATCGCGGGCCATATTCATGAAGTCGGCGGACAGAATTGATGGTGCGATTTTCGGCTCGGTGAACACATTGGCTCCTTGCTTGCATGAATTTCGGGCGAGGCCCCTGCCTTTTCCTCCATTCTAACGCAGCCGCAGCGCTTGCCGCCTATAATCGAAGAACACACGAAAGGATGACCATGCAACGCTGCACGAATTATTTTGTATACGCCATGCCCATGGGGCGACTGAGCATCGCCGCCGACGAGGCGGGCATTTGCGCGATAGCTTTTGGCGATGTTGCACACGATGGCCCGCGCCGCCCGAGCGCGCTCACGAACAAAGCCGCGACGCAACTGCAGGAATACTTCGCAGGCAAGCGCCGCTTCTTCGACATTCCCCTCTCGCCGCATGGAACCGAATTCCAGCTCAAAGTATGGAAAGCCCTCGAAACGATCCCCTACGGCCAAACGCGCACGTACGCGGAAATCGCCGAAATGGTTGGCAGCCCCAAGGGTTTTCGCGCGGTAGGGCTCGCCAACAACAAAAACCCGCTGCCCATTGTGGTGCCGTGCCACCGCGTCATTGGGGCCGACGGCAAACTCGTGGGCTACGCGGGCGGAGTGAAAATCAAGAAATACCTGCTCGACCTCGAGGGCGTCGATACCTCGAAAATGAAATAGGCTAAGCGGCGCGAAGGCGAGCGATTCGGTCGAGCACAAGACCCCAAAGGACGTCACGCACGGTATTCGAACCCGACATACACCGCCAAAAAAACGTTACGAGCATGGCCGACGAGCTCCGAACGAACGCCGACCTCGCGTATTGCCCACGCAAAGAAAGCCCATAGCACAAGAAAAGAGCCCCAATCGGGGCTCTTTTCATATACGTTCACGCTCTGCGCGGCAATTCGTTATGCGTGGCGACGCAGGCGCACGGCGTAATGGGCGTCGGGGCCATTCGACGTAAGCGTGGTTTGTACCTGCTCCTCGATTTCGAACTGCTCGCCGAACTTCGTCTTCAGGAAGCGCTCGACAACCTGCTCGTTTTCTTCAGGGAAAACCGTGCAGGTCGCATAGGTGATAACGCCGCCCGGCTTCACCATCTTGGCCGCCTCGATGAGCAAGTCGAGGTTGATGGAGGCCATGCTGGTGATATCTTCGGGCTTCAAGCGCCAGCGAATCTCGGGATGGCGGCGCAGCGTGCCAACACCCGAGCATGGAGCATCGAGCAGCACGGCGTCAAAGCTCGCCTCGGGCAGCTTTTGCGAAAGAGTGCGCGCGTCAGCCGTGAAAGGCTCAACCGTGTCGATGCCATACGCGGCACAGCGCTCACCAAGAATCTTGCCCTTGAACTCATGGTCGTCGACCGAGGTCATAGGCACGCAATGGCCAAATGCGCGATGCGCGGCGCTCTGGAGCAGAATGGTCTTCGTGCCGCGGCCGGAACCGATTTCGAGGAAGCTCGCGGGCTCCTCGGCAGGCATGGCAAGCTGAGCCACAGTTTGCGCGCCCTCATCGGACACGAGCAGCTCGCCGGCTTCGAACAGCGCACGCACGTCGGCGCTGCGCAGCGAACGGGCTTCCTTCACGCGATAGCAACCCTGCACGTCTTCCGACGGCTCAAGCAACGAACCGGCCTGGTCAAAAGCCTCTTCGATCTGCTCGAAATCGCCCTTCACGGAATTCACGGCGATAAACACCGGAGCGTCGGTATTGCAGGCGCGCATGAATGCGGTCGCCTTCGGCAGCGTCATTTCGTTCATGAGACGCTTGGCGAGCCACATCGGGAAGGCCTGCGAACGCGCGAGCACCTGCAGGCTCAGGTTCGGGTTGCCGAACGGGAACGTTTTCGCGCTTTCCGACATGCGGCGCAGCACGGCGTTGGCAAGACCGCCCGCCTTGGGGGCAACGGAGCACACGAGCTCAACGCCCTGGTCAACGACCACATAGGCAGGCTTGTCGAGGAACAGCAACTCATAGGCGCTCACGCGCATAGCGTCGCGAACGACCTCGTCGATGTCGTTCGGGGTTTTCATGTTGCGGTTAATGAACTCGTCGAGCGTGCCGACCGTCGCGGTTACGCCACGCGCGATTTTCGTGGCAAATGCAGCGTCTTCGGGAGAAATACCCTGGAATTTGGCGAGCACGGCAGGCGTGACTTCGGCAACATAGGCATTGCGCTCGCGCACCACACGGCCAATGGCGCAGGCGGCCTGGCGAGCAGGCGTCACATGCACTTGGCCCTTGGGCTTGCGGTAGCCGCCGCCCGTGCCACGATAGCCTTCACCCTTGCGACGGTGCTCGCGATACTCGCTGCGAGGAGCATCGTCGTCGACCTGCGCGTCGCTGCGTTCGTCGTCGCGGCGCGGCTTAAAGCCACGCTTGTCGTCGTCGAAGCGCTTTTTCGGACGATCGTCGAAACGGCGGTCTCCACGACCCTCGAACTTGCCGCCATCGCGTTTGTCGAAACGACGGTCGTCACGCTTGTCGCCATCGAAGGAGCGCTCACGCTTCGGGCCACGGTCGTCGCGATCGAACTTGCGGCCATCGCGGTCGAACTTGCGCTCGCCCTGCTCGAACTTGCGCTCGTCACGGCTGAAGTCTTTCTTGTAGCCGCCCTTCTTGAAATCACGATCGCCGTCGCGACGATCGCCGCGAGGCTTGCGGTCGAAGTCGCGGCCGCCTTTGTAGCCGCCACGGTTGTCGTCGCGGTCGAACTTGCGCTCGCCGTCGTGCTTCTTGTAGCCGCCACGATTATCGTCGCGCTTGAAATCGCGCTTCGGGCCGCGATTGTCGCGGTCGAACTTGCGGCCTTCACCGCGATTGTCGCGATCGCCACGGCCCTTGTAGCCGCCCTGAGGCTTGCCGCCCTTATAGCCGCCACGGTTATCGTCGCGGTCGAATTTGCGCTCGCCGTCGTACTTCTTGTAGCCGCCCTGGCCCTTCGAGCCGCGGAAGCCGCCCTTGTCGCCGTTGCCGCGTCCGCGAGAGTCGCCGCCCTTGCCGCGATATCCGCCGTTGCCGTGGCCGTTGCCGCCGCGGTTGTTGTTCGATCGGTTGCCGCGAGAATCGCCTGCGCCCTTGTTATCGTATGCCATTTACAATGTCTCCCACTCAATCTCGCCCGACTTGATGTTCTGCACGCCCGCAGCAAACGAACGAGCATCCATTTCCTTTTTTCCATCAGGCTTTATTTCCAGAATCTCGAAAACGCCGTCGGCGCATCCGAGGAACAACCTTTTTTGCGCGAACAACACCTTGCCCTGCGCGAGGCCCGAAGCGGCCTCGAAGCACGAATCGTCTTGCGAAAGCGCCGATGCGGAAAGCACCGTGACGCCTTTGCCCGCAATGGAGCACTTCGAAGGGTGCTGCACGCCCGATGCCTGCACATGGCGAAGGTTATCGATGCGGGCGATTTCAGGGTTCAGGTTCAGTTCGCCCTTTTCAATCTTGGGCGCCCACGTAGCGTCTTCCTCAACCTGCTTGACCCAACGTTCCACGCCGTGCTCCACATCGTAGAGGGCGGAAAGCAGCGCATACGCGCCCTTGTCGGCAAGTTCGCCCGTCAAACGCTCGGCATTCATGCCCGCGATTTGGCAAGAACGGCAAATGCAGTAATCGCCCGCGTCAAGACCGGCCTCCATGCGCATGATGCACACGCCCGCCTCGTCGTCGCCATTCAGAATGGCGCGCTCGATGGGGGCCGCGCCGCGGTACTTCGGCAGAAGCGACGCGTGCACGTTCAAGCAACCATGCTTCGGAATATCGAGCACAGCCTGCGGCAGAATCATGCCGTACGCCGCGACGCAAATAACGTCGGGGGCGAGCGCGCGAAGACGCTCAACTTCAGCATCGTCGCGAAGCGTGCGGGGCTCGAACACAGGAATGTTCGCGCCAAGAGCGACTTCCTTCACCGGAGACGGCACAAGCTTCTTGCCGCGGCCGCGCACCGCATCGGCGCGCGTGTACACAGCGACGACGTCGTGCTGTTCCTTCAGCTCGATAAGAATGCTCGCCGCAAAATCGGGGGTTCCCATGAACACAATGCGCATGGAATCACCGCCTTTCGAAAGTGTTTGCTAGTCGATGCTCGTGTCACCCGGCTTGGCTCCTGCCGCTCGCGCGATTTCGTAATCGCGCAGCGCCTTGAGACGCGCAGCGGGCGCAGCGCTTTCGAACAACGTTTTGCCGTTCAGATGGTCGATTTCATGCTGCAGGCAGCGACCGAGCAGGCCGTCGCCTTCGATGATGTAGTCTTCGCCGTCGAAGTCGGTGAATTTCACCACGGCGTATTCGCGGCGGCATTCAGGCACGGAAATGCCGGGGCACGAAAGGCAGCCCTCTTCTTCGGTGACCAATTCGCCTTTGAGTTCAAGAATTTCAGGATTGATGAGCGTGATGGGATCTTGGCGGCCATCTTCTTGGTCGCAATCAATCACGATGATGCGCTTAAGCACGCCCACCTGCGGCGCGGCAATGCCGCAACCGTTGTTCTTGTACATCGTTTTCGCCATTTGCTTCGCGAGCTTCTTCAAGCTCTTGTCTTTGATGTCGCATTCCTCGCACACCTGGCGAAGAATGGGGTCGGGGTATTCCACCACCGGGAGCGTGTCAAAAGCCATATTCAGTTCCTTTTATCGAAAGGGCCACGAATCAGGCCCCGTTTCAACAAGCAAAGTTTGCAGCCGAGAGTATATCAAAGAGTGGCGTCTGGGCCGACAAATGCGCAGATGGTACACACAAATACGCGGACGGCGGCGATCGACGGCACATGCGCACCTGACGAGCGGCCGATTGGGCATGGCCCTCCGGTACGCCACCCCAGCGCGGCGTACCGGAGCAAAGCTCACACCACCTACAGCAAGCTGTAGGGGTCGACGTCGACGGCGACGTTGACCTTCTTGTTCGCGCGTCGTTTGCGAATCACCGGCTCAGCGAGCTTTGAGATGTCGGCCCCTGCAGGCGCCTTGATTAAAATGTGCCAACGATGCTGGCCACGCAGCTTGTCGATGGCGCACGGCGCCGCACCCAAGCTCTGCCAGC
>CAKUEV010000087.1 GCA_934646845.1 uncultured Slackia sp. | reverse complement strand
GTGCCCATAAGGCGCTTGCCGCCAAGGTGGACTGCCCCGAGCCGGGAGTTGCATGCGCGCTGGACGATGCCTCTTCGGCTGCGGGCGCGCGTTTCTTCATCCTGGGCGTGCATATTGCCGATGTTTCGCACTACGTTCCCTGGAATTCCCAAGTCGACCTCGAGGCTCGCGAACGCGCGACGAGCGTGTATTTGGTCGATCGCGTGTTGCCCATGCTTCCCGAAGCGCTTTCGAACGATGTGTGCTCGCTGCGGCCTCACGATGAGCGTCGCGCGATGAGCGTCGAGATGCTCATCGATGAAAAGGGCTTTGTTCGAGACGTGCGCATAACGCCGTCGGTCATCAAGTCGAAAGCGCGGCTCACGTATGGTGCTGTGCAGGTTTCCATTGACGCTTTGCGGGCGGGCGATTCGCAGGCGGCGGTTGCGGCCCTGCGGCCTATGGCTGGCGCCTTCTCCGAAGGCATTGCGCAATCGATTGGCGTTTTGCACGAAATCGCCCACGCGCTCCACACCAATCGCGTGCGTCGCGGGGGCATGGATTTCGAGAGTGAAGAGGCTAAAGTTCGCCTGAACGACGAAGGCGCGCCCGTCAGCGTGGCCATTCGCCGGAAAACCGACGCGACGGCGCTTGTCGAAGAAGCCATGATCGCCGCCAACGAGGCGGTTGCCCGATTCCTGCGCGATGCGGGAATCCCGTCGATTTTCCGCGTGCATGAGCCGCCGTCATCGGGCGATTTGGCCGAGCTTGTGCCAATTCTTCAAGAATTTGGCTACGACAAGCATGTGTCGCTTGCGAATTTCAAGGCAGGCGATCCGTTTGCCATCCAGCAGGTGCTCATCTTCGCGCGTGGGCGCAGCGAGGAATTCCTCGTGTCGTCGCTCGTGGTGCGCGCCATGAAGCGCGCGGTGTACGTTGATTCGTGCGAGGGGCACTTCGGGCTTGCGAGCACCGCGTACACGCATTTCACGAGTCCCATTCGCCGGTACCCCGACCTTATGGTGCATCGCATGCTGAAGGTGGCGCTTTTCGGCCGCACGGGTGAGACCTCGGGTTTGGAATCGGCCCTGGCGCGCATTGCCGACCACGCTTCGACGGCAGAACGCACCGCCGAAGAGGCCGCGCGCGAATCGCAGGAGCTCAAGCTGTTCGAGCTGCTCGAACAGCGCATTGGCGACGAGGTCGATGGCATGATTTCGGGCGTTATGGCCCAAGGCTTCTTCGTGCGCCTGGCCGATACGTGCGAAGGCTTCGTTTCGCTGCGCGATACCGGGGAGTACTTCGTGCTCGACGCGGCTCGGCGCGTGCTGTTCGGTTCCGATTCGGGCGTGGTTTATCGCCTGGGAACGAAGGTGCGCGTGCGCATTTCGTCGGTGTATCCCTATGCCCGCCGCGCCGACTTCGACCTCGTGCGCCGCATTGGCCCCAGGCTCGTCGCCCGAAAGTAATGCGCTGTTTCTGGCGCGCCTTTTCTCTTCACGACGGCGCGGTATACTCAAGGTTCGCAATATCGTAGGGAAGGGGCCATCGTGCTTTCTGAGGAATCGCTTTCTCATATGTGCGCGCTGCGCGTTTTGCATCGTGGGCGCTCGATTGCCGCAGGCGGGCGCTCGGTATACGATCGCCGCGTGCGCTACGATGGCGAGTCGACCATCGTCAACGCGGTCGTGGCTTCCCAAACGAGCTCAACCGAAGGCTACCGCGTTATGGTCGAGCTCAACGAGGGCGCCGATTTCGTCGAAGATTATTCCTGCACGTGCCCGGCGGCGTTTCAGTACGACGGCATGTGCAAGCATGCCGTGGCGCTCGTGCTCGACTATGCGGCTCGTTCCGATAGCTATGCGGGCTTTCGCCGCGACCGCTCTGCCGTATCTTCCGACTGCATCGCCGCGTTCATGGAGCGCGCCGAACGCCTCGAGCGCGACGACACGCCCGATGGAAGCGTCGATGTGCTGTGCGATTTCACTGTGGAATACGGCGAATGGTCCATGGGGTTGCGCGTGGCGACCGACGATGCGACGTACATCGTAAAGAACATCTCCGATTTTTGCCGCCGTCTCGATGAGGGCACGTTTTTCGAGTATGGGAAAAAGCTCGCATTCACGCACGTGCCCTCGCGTTTCACGGAGCGCGGTCGCGCGATAGTCCAGCTCGTCGCGGGCATTGTCGATGCTCAGCGCCGCACGGCGCCGCTTTCCTCGTGGCGATATGCGGCCCCGAGCATTGGCCGCACCATGTCCCTTTCCGAAAGCGATATGGTCGATGTGCTTTCGGTTCTGGCGGGCGAGACGTTTTCCATCAAGGGCGCCGATGGCATTGCGCCGAGCGTGGCGCGCGTGCGCGTGGTTGACGCCGACCCCGAAATCGCGCTTGCGGTGCGGCCTTCGTCGAGGGGTGGTTTTACCGTTGAGCGCGGCAGCCGCATTTGGCTTGCGGGCCGCGGCTCGAAGCTTTTCGTGTGGCTCGGCGGCAGCGAATTCTATCGATGCTCGAACGACTTCATGAAGTGCGCCGATTTTCTGCGCGGCGTCTACGGAAGCGAGGAAAACCGCCCCTTTGTGGCTGAGCGCGACATGCCGCTTTTCTGCGCGACGGCGTTGCCTGCGATTGAGAAGCGTTTGCGCGTCGACCTTCCTTCCGATATCGACAAATACCGTCCCGTCACCTGCTCGCTCGAGTTTTTTTTCGACAAAGACAAAACGAGCGTGACCATGCGCGCCCAAGCCGTGTATGGCGCGATTCGTTACGATTTGGTGGGTGAGCTCACCGATCGGCCTGAGCCTGAGGGGGTTGTGCTTCCCGTGCGCGATGTGAAACGCGAGGCAAAGGCTCGTTCTCTTGCCGCGCGTTATTTCGGCGCGGATGCATCGCTCGCGCTTTCCGATGGAGACGCCGTGGGCGCGCTGCTTTTCGGCGGGCTTGTGGAATTCCGCGAGGCGGGCTCGGTGTTCACCACGCCCGCGTTCGACCGTCTCATTCGCGATGTGAAGCCGCGCGTTACTATGGGCGTGTCGCTCTCGGGCAACTTGATCAACCTCGTGGTCGACGCGGGCGATTTGCCGGCGTCGGAGCTTTCGGCGCTGCTTTCGAGCTATCGGCGCCGCAAGCGCTACCACCGCTTGCGTTCGGGCGCATTCATCGATTTGAAGGAAGCCGACCTCTCTCAGCTCGATCGCCTTGCGGGCGATTTGGGCCTTACGGCGCGCGAGCTTACGAGCGGGCAGGCGCTTTTGCCGGCATACCGCGCGTTCTATTTGAACGAGGAAGCGAACCTTGAGCGCGATCGAAGCTTCCAGGAATATATTGACCACTTCAAGGCCGTGAACGAGGCCGATTATGCCGTACCGCCAACGCTTGCAGGGGTGCTCAGGCCCTATCAGGAGTCGGGCTTCCGCTGGCTTTCGGCGCGCTGCGATGCCGATTTCGGGGGCGTTTTGGCCGATGAGATGGGTTTGGGCAAGTCGCTGCAGCTCATTTCCCTTCTTTTGGCCCGCCATGCCGAACGGCAGCCGGCCCCGAGTCTTATCGTGTGTCCAGCGTCGCTTGTGTACAACTGGACGGCCGAATTCGAGCGGTTCGCGCCCGAGCTTTCCGTGGTTGCCGTAGCCGGTGGCGCGCAAGAGCGCCGAGCTGCGCGCTTCGAGGCGTTCGGCGGCCATCGACGCGTTGACGTGCTGGTCACCTCGTATGACTTGCTTCGCATCGATATCGACGATTGGTCGAGCCGACGCCTCTTCATATGCGCGCTCGACGAGGCGCAATATATCAAAAACCCCGCGGCGCTCACGACGCGCGCAGTGAAAAGCCTTGAAGCCGACCACAAGTTCGCGCTCACGGGCACGCCTATGGAAAACCGTCTTTCGGAGCTGTGGAGCATTTTCGACTTCCTCATGCCTGGGTTGCTGGGGCCTTATGCGCGCTTCCGCGAGCGTTTCGAGTCTCCCATCGTGGGCGGCGACGATGCGGTGGCTCGCCGGCTGCAGGCCATCGTCGCCCCCTTCATGCTGCGCCGCTTGAAGGCCGACGTGCTCACCGATTTGCCCGATAAGCTCGAATCGGTGGTGTATGCGAACATGGATGTCGAGCAAAGGAAGCTCTACGACGCGCACGAGCAGCGCCTTCGCGAAGAGCTTACCGCGCAGCGCATGTTCCGCAAAGAACGAGAAGCGGCCCGCGCCGCGGGAAAGCCCGTGTCAACCGTCGAGGTGCTCGCCGAAATCACGCGCCTGCGCCAGCTGTGCTGCGACCCGCGTTTGGTGTACGAGGACTACCGCGGGCCTTCCGCCAAGCTCGATGCGATCGTCGATTTGGTTTCGTCCGCCGTGGAAGGCGGGGAAAAGACGCTCGTGTTCTCACAATTCACGAGTTTCCTTGAGCTCATTGCCGAGCGGCTGCGCAAGGCGGGCATCGCGCATTATTCCATCACGGGCGCTACGCCGAAGAAGGAACGCGTGCGGCTCGTCGATGCGTTCAACGAAGACGACACGCCGGCGTTTCTCGTATCGCTGAAGGCAGGCGGCACGGGTTTGAATCTTACGGGCGCGTCGGTCGTGATCCATGCCGACCCGTGGTGGAACGCCGCGGCGCAAAGCCAGGCAACCGACCGCGCTCATCGCATTGGGCAAACGCGCGTGGTGAGCGTCGAGAAGGTCGTGGCGAAAAACACGATCGAGGAGCGCATCGTGCGCCTGCAGCAAACGAAAAGCGAACTCGCCGACCAAGTTGTGGGCGCGGGCGGGATCTCGCTCGCATCGCTCGATGCCGACGATTTGTACGAGTTGTTGCAGGGGTAGGGGCTGTTTCCTTAATCTGCATGACACTCCATGAACGCATCGAACGGTATAATGGCGCGAGCTGCCGCGTTTTTCGGCGGCGTGAAGCACGAATGAGAGGTGGCGCGTGGCGCGCGAAAAGAAGCAAATCGCGAAAAACCGCAAGGCTTTCCACGATTACGAAATAATTGAAACGTTTGAGGCGGGCATCGCGCTCACGGGTACCGAGGTGTGCTCGCTGCGCGAGAACAACTGCCAGCTTACCGACTGCTTTGTGCTCATTCGCAAGGGAGAGGCGTGGCTCAACGGGTTGCACATCTCGCCGTATTCGCATGGCAATTTGAACAATCCCGACCCCGACCGCAAGCGTAAGCTGCTGCTTCATCGCAAGCAAATTCGCTATTTGGAGCAGAAAACGCGCGAGGCGGGCCTGGCGATTGTCCCCATTGGGATTTACTTCTCGACAAATGGCTTGGTGAAGCTTGAAATCGCGCTCGCTCGAGGCAAGAAGCTGCACGATAAGCGCCAGGCGATGGCCGAACGCGATTCCAAGCGCGAAATCGCTCGCGCGTTGAAGATGCGTTCTCGTTAATTGGCAAGGTGCCCTGCGGGGCTTGAACAGGGGGTTCATACATGGGTATTTTCAGGAAAGCAACTCGCTTGGGCGGTCGCGTGGCGAAAAACGCCGCAAGGCAGATCGTCATGCCCGAAGACGAGAAGTCCAAGAAGGGCAAAGACGGCAAGGCGGCCGAGCCGGCAGCGCCGCAGCATTCCGACGCCGAATACGATGAGCTGCAGGAGAAATACAATGCGCTCATGACCGAAAAGTGGAAGGAATACTACAAAACCAGCTGCGACGGCGAGTGCGAGACGTGCGCGTACTACGACTGGTGCCCCGACGATTTCGACGGCGTGTTCGAAGATGAAGCTCCCGCCGAAGACGCGAAGGCTGCGCCTGCTGAAGCTGCCGAAAAGGCCGCCGAAAGTGCGGAGACCGACGAGGCTGCCGAAACCGAAGAAGCCGATAGGGCCGCCGAGGTCGAGGCCGAAGAGGAAAACGACGTCGAGCTCACCGACGAGGAGCGTGCCGCGAAGGCTGCCGCCGAGGCGTATTACGAAGACGGCTGCGATGGCGACTGCGATAACTGCGAGCACTACGACTGGTGCCCGGCTGAAGAGGAAGACGAAGACGACAAAGTCCTTTTCAAGGGCGTTACGCAGGGCGACGTGAAGAATGCGGCTAAGGGCGGCGTTGAGCTTGCGCGCGAGACCGCGCTCGCCGCGCGCGATTTGAAAGAGGCTCTCGATGACATCACGGGCGGCATGAACCTCAAGGAACTGTTGAAATAAGGTTTCAGGAGCGTGTCGGCATTTGACATTGGCCGCCGCCTCGTTACAATAGGTTTTCCGCTGGGGCAACCTGGCATGGTGCTTGACAAAAGCATATCGCATGGTGGACAGCACCCTCGGTGCCCGCGCGGCACGCATTTGGGGGCGACTGGTTTCGACATGGTACGTTTGAACTGAGGAGCAGGTCGTGGTCTCCTCGCCACGTTAAACAGGGGTAAAGTCAAGTTAATTGGCAAAAAATCTTATCAGAGCGCTCCTGCGCTCGCCATGGCTGCTTAATAGCACCTGGCACGTCAACCTCGGGTTGTCCCCGACTCGAGCGCGACGTCATTTCAGGGGACTGCTTCAAAGCACGTAGTCTGTATGGCTTTGGAAAAGAAAGAACGGGCTAGGAAGATCGACGTTGGTTCGCGAACCGACATCTTCCGAAATTCGATCGCGGAATAAGCTTGTAGAGCCTGAGCAAGAACGTAGTATGGACCGGAGTTCGATTCTCCGCGCCTCCACCAGAATCAATCAACGCCG
Source organism: uncultured Slackia sp. (assembly GCA_934646845.1). GTDB lineage: Bacteria > Actinomycetota > Coriobacteriia > Coriobacteriales > Eggerthellaceae > Slackia. Next base: position 799 of record CAKUEV010000087.1, on the reverse strand, counting down.
TTCTTTTGAGCGGCGTTTTTTGTGGATGCCCGTAAGGGCTGGGCGTTTTGAAGGTTGGGTAAAATGGGCTTCTGACGTGCGTTCTCGTACTTTTAAGGCGACATGCGCCCGCTTAATCACCGTTTTGCCGCACGTTTTGGACGCCGTTATCCATGTGCGTGCCAATGCGCGTTTTGCAGTTCATGCGATAGGCTTTATTATGAAAATGGCAATTGCTTGGTAACGAGCGACATTATTCAGTCCAGGGTGCATAAGCCGGGCATTGATTAAAAAGAGGACGCATGACCGTTTCTTCTGACAGGGTACTATCAAACAGACCGTTTAATGACGCCCCCATCGGCATCTTCGATTCCGGTTTTGGCGGCCTTACGGTGGCGCGCGAAATCGCCAAAGAGCTGCCCGAGGAATCCATCGTATATTTCGGCGACACGGCGCGATGCCCCTATGGCCCTCGCAGCCAAGACGAGGTCGACGGCTTCGTGCAACAAATTTGCGCATGGCTCGTCGGCCGTGACGTGAAGCTGCTCGTCATCGCGTGCAATACCGCGACCGCCGCTGGCCTTGAGCACGCGCAGCAGCGTTTCAGCATTCCCGTGATCGGCGCTGTTATTCCTGGCGCTCGCGCAGCCGCGCGTGCGACGAAAAACCGCCGCGTGGGCGTCATCGCCACGAAGGGCACGGTTGAATCGGGTTGCTACCCGCAGGCTATTCGCAATATCGACGCGGGCATCACGGTGTTTTCCACGGCCACGCCGAAGTTCGTCGACATCGTCGAGCAGGGAATTCGCATGTCGAGGGG
>CAKUEV010000086.1 GCA_934646845.1 uncultured Slackia sp. | reverse complement strand
TGCGATTGGGCTCTTTGGCGAACAGCACGGCCATTCGGTCTTTCGGGCTCAGTCTCCCAATGGCGACTTTGCCCGCGTCGGTCGTTTCAAGCGCATACGACCAAACAAGTTCGTCGAGCTCGTCATCAGAAAGCCCGCTCTTGCGTTGAGAAGTCACTTCCTCGCCATTCGCATCGAATTCCGTTTTCGCGAGCCCTCCCTCGTGAACGAGTATTTCGATGATCGAGGCTTGGCTTTGGTCGGCATATTTGAATTCCGGATACGACGCGATTTCGTCTTCCACCGAGGCGTAGCTGCGGCGCGCTCGGCAAAAATCCAGCGTCTTGTACATGATTTCGGTGAACGACCCCCTTCGGTAAAGGGCCTTTTTCACGCGCGCGGCGCGATCGCTTAGCTCTTCGCGGGGAGCCGCAGCGCACACGCCCTGTTCTTCAACACTCATTTGACACCCCCTGTTTCTCTTCGTTTCGGACGATTTCGACCTTATGCGGCAACGAAGGACGCCACAATCGTCGAAAACGTTGAAAGCGCGCGGCGGGCCTCGACGATGCGCCGATTGTTTCGATCGCGGGATCGTACAAAACGTTTATTCGGCCGAATTTTCGTATCAAACAAAACGTCGATTTTTATGTTTTTGCTGCTCAGAGGCTCAGTTGTGGAATAATTCCCCATAGCGCCAAAAATATGACGCTTTATAATTGCCGTGGGGTTTAGGCGCGTTTGAGGGGGGGAAATATGAACAGCGTCCATCACATGCCGGGCATTCGTTTGGCAGGGTTTTCGCTTTTCTGGACATGGCTCTTTCTCGTCGCCGTATCGCCGTCCCCCGTCTTCGGGCAGCTCGTGACATATGGCGAGCTTCCGTTTGAAATTCCCGAAGTTGGTTCTCGCATCGCGCTTTTGCTGTGCGCGCTTGCCCTGCGGCGCTTGTTCGCCACGAAGCAAGGCGCCCTCATCCTTGCCGCGACGTGCATGGTCGCAGGCCCCTTGACCACTCTCACGCTCAGCCTCGGATCCACGCCGTACCATGTATTGATCGCGTCGATTCTCTCGGCCATCACCGACGTGTCGATGTTCCTTATATGGCTTTGCTACTTCGGGTATTCGAAAATCGGCGAAACGGCGCTCTTGCTCGCTTTGTCGTACGCCTTCGGATCGATGCTGTGCCTCGCATCGGTCGGCCTTGGAACACACGCCATGGTCGCCGTGGCCGCAGCCGCGCCCATCGCGTCGGGGCTTATATTCCTGTTCGCCATGCGCAACGACCGGCAAACGGCGCAGGAGTCGCTTTTCGCGCCAACCGAGCCGAACGCCAACAGCGAACCCATGAAAGCGCCTGCGTCGGTCGTTCGCCTGAGCATCGCCCTTGCCCTCTACGGGTTCGTGTTCGCGTTGTTCTCTGCGCGAACGGCGTCATCGGAATTCGCTTTCTCCAGCGGCCCTTTGCTTCAATCGGCATGCAACATCGCCGCCGCAATCGTGATTGTCATGGTGATACGATTCTCTAGCAAGAGCCGTGGGCTGTATGGCATTTACAGAGTTATTCCCCTGCTCTTCACGCTTGGGCTGGCAGGGTTTGCGGCGCTTCCCTCCTCGGCTGCGTTTTTCGCGGGCGCTTTCGTTATGCTGGCCTACCTGCTTTTCGAGGTGCTTTCGCTTAACGACTACTGCAACCTGGTGAAAACGAACGATTCGTCGCTTCTCAGCTCTATGGCGGTTGTGAGGCTGTGCGCATCGGTCGGCATCTTTCTCGGATGGCTTGCAGATTACTTTGCGACCCATGTCTCAAACGGGGCTCTTCCTCCCGCTATCGTCGCCGCGCTGTGCCTCGTGCTCGTCGTCATAGCATCGTCGCTCATATTCACGGATCGCTTCTCGAACGAACTCAGAGACATCGCCGACAGCCGAGCTTTGCAAGAAACGGCAGAAAGCCAACCCAGCCGGGCAGAGCAAATCGCCGCATACGCCCAGCTCCACGCGCTGTCAAAGCGCGAGACCGAAGTGCTCGAGTACTTGCTCGCGGGCAGAACGACGCAGTACATTGCAAGCAAATTGTTCATCGCGGAATCGACCGCGCGCACCCATGCGCACAAAATCTATGCCAAAACCGATACCCACGATCGCATGAACCTGCTCGATTCGTTTGAGAAATTCCGTCCATAAAAGAAAGCCTGCCACCCCAGGCTCCATCGACGCCGCTAGATTTTTCCTGGCGGCGTCTCTCTTTTCCCCTTCGATGAGAAAAGGAAGAACAACGCGGCGAGCGTTTGCAGAGGCGACCAGGAGTGCGACGAAGGCTTTCGGTTACGCAACGGTGGCGCAAGAGGCATCCGCAGTACCTGGCGGCTCTTTTTCTTCACTTTAGCGCATTAGAGTGTTGACGTGTGCGATTTCGCCGCTATACTGAACGCATTCCGCGACCACTCGGAAACCGCGCACGACACGCGAACGCCAACGGCGACGCAAACGCCCGCAGCGATACGAACGCCTACAGCGCGCCGAACGAAGGTCGCATGCCTCGCCCGCATCCCCGGGCCGATTTTGGAAGGAGCACGCGTGAGCAACGCCGCCGCACATACCTGCGCAGCCGCCGCCGGCTTCTTCTGCTATGCCCACACGGGCCGCTACCCCGAGTATCTCTATTCCTATCGATACCTCTAGCGCACGAGGGCCGCTCGTCGCGTCGCGCATCAGCGTCGCACGCAGCCGCAGCCGTCGTGTGCGCCTCCATGTCCGCGTAATTTCGCGCATTTGGGCATGGTCCGGTTTCTCAACAAGGGGCGAATAGGGCAAACGGGTGCCCCGTCGAGAAATCGGTTCGCGCCCAAACGCGCAAGACCGATTGGGAATTCCAATGATCGCAAAAATCACCATGGTGCTCGCCTTTGCGGCAATCGCCATCATCATCGGCATCCTGTGCCAAAAACACGCCGGCAGCGTGACCGGCTTCATTCTGGGCGGCCGCAACGTAGGCCCTTGGCTTTCCGCGTTCGCGTTCGGCACATCGTACTTCTCGGCCGTCATCTTCGTCGGCTACGCCGGCCAATTCGGCTGGAAATACGGCTTGTCGGCCACGTGGGTGGGCATCGGCAACGCCATTTTGGGCAGCCTGCTCGCCTGGTGGGTGCTCGGCCCCCGCACGCGCGAAATGACGCAGCGCCTGAGTGCCGCCACCATGCCCGAGTTCTTCGGCAAGCGCTACCACAGCCGCGCGCTGCGCATCGCCGCCGCGGCCATCATCTTCGTGTTCCTCATCCCCTACACCGCGAGCGTCTACAACGGCCTGTCGCGCCTGTTCGGCATGGCATTCGGCCTGCCGTACGAGGCATGCGTCATTGGCATGGCGCTTATCACCTGCATTTACGTGGTGCTCGGCGGCTACATGGCCACCGTGGTGAACGACTTCCTGCAAGGCATCGTGATGCTGTTCGGCATCACCGCCGTAATTTGTGCCGTGCTCGCCGGCAATGGCGGCTTCTCACAGGCGGTCATCGACCTGTCGCACGTGCAAGCCGAAACGAACCCCGATTTGCAAGGCGCGTTCGTGAGCATGTTCGGACCCGATTTGTTCAACCTGCTCGGCGTTGTGGTTCTCACGAGTCTCGGCACGTGGGGCCTTCCGCAAATGGTGCAGAAGTTCTACGCCATCAAAAGCGGCCCCGCCATTAAACAGGGCGCCATCATCTCCACGATTTTCGCGATGATCGTCGCCGGCGGCAGCTACTTCCTCGGCGGCTTCGGGCGCCTGTACTCGGGCCAAATCGAGATGTCGGCCGCAGGCACGCCCATCTACGACTCCATCATCCCCACCATGCTTTCCACCCTGCCCGATTTGCTCGTCGGCCTCGTGATCGTGCTCGTGCTTTCGGCCTCGATGTCGACCTTAAGCTCGCTTGTGCTCACCTCATCGAGCACGCTCACGCTCGACTTGCTGAAAGACAACGTGGTGAAGAACATGGACGAGAAGCGCCAGCTTCTATGGATGCGCGGCCTGCTCGTGGCGTTCGTGGCCATTTCCGCGATTATCGCGCTCGTGCAGTACAACTCGTCGATCACGTTCATCGCGCAGCTCATGTCCATCAGCTGGGGCGCGCTGGCCGGCGCCTTCCTTGGCCCCTTCCTGTGGGGCCTCTACTCCAAGCGCATCTCGAAGGCGGCCGTATGGACGAGCTTCATCGTTGGCGTAGGCTTGACCAGCGGAAACATGATCGCGGGCTTCTTCGGCCACGCGCTTATCGTGAGCCCCATCAACTGTGGCGCGCTCGCCATGCTGCTCTCGCTTGCGATTGTGCCGCTCGTGAGCCTCGTGACCAAGCCGGTCGATTTCGACATGGACATCGCGCTGCCGAGCCGCAAGAGCGCAACTGACCGCGAGATTGAGGCCGAGGCGCGCGCAGAAGGCCTGGAAGAGATGGAGCCTTTGGTGTAGGCTGCCGCAAAGGAAATCGGGCCAATCGCGCGAAGGAGCGATTGCCCGAAAACTCGAACAGGTTGATGGCAGAAAACGCGGCGCAAGGGTCGCCAGATTGAGCTTTCAGCGGCTTTCTGGCAGGATACGCGTCCCGAGGGTCGCGTATCCTGCCAAAAGACATCTCGCATGGGCGTGCGTCGGCAAAATCCCTGGCATGCATCGGCAAAACCCCAGGTCACAGAATCTCTCGGAATGCAGAAGATGAGTCAACGAAGCGCGAAAACCGCATTTGGCAGATTATTCGACCCTCGGGACGCGTTTCCTGCCAGAAAGCCGTATTCCCATGGAGTCTGCCGTATAACGAAACTCGAGGTCGATGTTTCCTAAGCGCACAGAAGCGCTTCGACGATTTTTCGTTCGACATCCAGGCCGAAGCCGTCAACGGAAAGCTCGCGGCGCCCCGTGGTTCCATCGACGCTGCCGCGCTCGACGATGAAGCGATAGAAGTCGTCCATGTGTTTGAAGCCGGGCAGAAGCGCCCGGCCCGTGCATTTATCCATAGCGCGCACGATTCCATAGGCGCCCCAATTCGAAACCGTCGCAATGACCAGGCAATTCACGCGAACCGCGCACGGCTCGAGCGTCAAACGCTGCTCGATGGCGCCGGCGACATTGCCCATGCCGATTTCGTTTCCGCCATCGCCCACGCCCACCGTGGGAATTCCGCGCACGGCCGCCTGAATCACGAGCTCGTCGACCGGCGAAGTGCGCGGCGTAATATCGATGCCGCGCATGTTGCAGTACCGCCCGCGCGAGTTGCGCCCGCACCGCTCAATCGACACGATGCCCACAGGCGCCAGCGTATCGAGCAGCATTCCCATGAACGCCGCATCGCAACCCGGCGACACCTCGCACGTTTTCACGCCAAACTCAGAAAAATATGCGCACGTGGAATGCTCCGAGACCACGATTGGCGAAAAGCCCAGTTCAACGAGCGCTTTCGCCACCACATACGTGCCCGTGGGGCCATCGGTCTCGGGAGAGCCGCCCACATCGAAGCCCGTGAGCAGCGCCACCGTGCCGCGCGGCCACGACACGATTTCGCGCGCCGCCGCAACGCAGTAGTCGCACGGCAGTTCCGGCACAAGACGCGTCATGCCGCGCGCCGAATGCTGCAGAATGATATCTTCAATCGTTTGCATAAGCCCAACCTACAAAGAACCCAAAAACTCGCCGCCAGCCGCACGACCTGCGAAAGCGGCTTTAATGCCATCACTCACCGCGCGAACGCGCATCAATCGCGTTAGCCTCAACGCAGACGAAACAATGCGACGCGAACGCCACCAAAGCCAGCCAACACCGGCGCATCGCAGGCGCCATGCGCCCTCGCGGGCCGGCGTCTTCCTAAACCGCCGTGGCCTCGGTGAATTCGCGATTCACTTCGGCACGCAACGCTTCAGCCACTTCAGGCGAGCCGCCGCCGAAAGGCTTGCCCTCGAATTCCTCCGCGAACAGGCACAAATTCGACGAGCTCGTCACAATCATCTCCTGCGCGCCGCGCAACGTGTCCAAATCGAACGCCTCCTCGTGCACGCCAATGCCGAGGCGCTTGGCCGCCGCGATAAGATGCTTGCGCGCGATGCCCGGCAAAATGAGCTCGTCGAGCGGCGCGGTCCACAGCTCATCGCCCAGAATCATCGACACGTTGCTATGCGCGCATTCCGTCACGCGATTGCCCATATCGCGGCGGTAATACACCGTCTCGAACACGCCTTCGCGCTTGGCCGCCTGCGAACTCATCACAGCGGGAAGCAGATTCAGCGTTTTGATGTTGCAGTGATAGAAACGCGTGTCAGGCTCGCTGCGCAGCTTGATGCGCTTCGTGCCGTCGGGCATGGTTTGCGGCGTAATGGTGACCCATAAATTGCCCGGCCCCTCCACGTAATCGTGCTTGCGGGGCGCAGTTCCACGCGTGCACTGGTAATAGACGAAGTGCTCGGGCGCCTCGACCTTTTTCACCAGGCCACAAAGCAAATCGGCAAGCTCCTCGCGCGGCATGGGAATCTCGATGCCCGCGAGTCGCGCGCTGTTGTAGAAGCGATCGAGGTGGTCGTCGAGCGCGAAAATATGGTAGTTGCGCGCGGGGCCCGCATCGTAAACGCCGTCGCCGAACCAGCATACGCGGTCGTTCATGGGGATGGTCATTTCCTCGATTGGGCCGAATGCGCCGTTGTAGTAGCCGAGGTTTTCCATAATCGGGCATTTCCTTTCGAATAATTTCGCAATATGGGAACAAAAAAGGAGGGAGCATGCGCACCCCCTCCCAGAGAGCCGGTCGCCGTCTTGCAACCGGCTCTGTTGCGGGGAGATACCGCCGACAAATTACTTCTCGTCGTATTGCGGAATCTCGGTGTCGTCAACCTCGTCGAGGTTGCCTTCGTAGACGTAGTGCTTGGTCTCTCGGGCGATGATGGCGGAAAGGCCGAGCACCGCGATGCAGTTCGGGATCGCCATGAGCGCGTTCATCACGTCGGCGAAGTTCCACACCACCGAGCTCAGGTTCGAAACCGCTGCGCTGCCGGTCGCGTCGCCGACCATCATGCAGCCCCAGAACACGAACAGCAAAAACACGATGTAGTACGGCAGCACGGCCTTCTTGCCGAGCAGGTAGCTGATGGCGCGGTTGCCGTACTGGCTCCAACCGAGGATGGTGGAGTAGGTGAAGGTCAGCAGGCCGACGAGCAGCACCAACGGACCGAACACGGGAATCTTCTCGAAGGCGGCGGTGGCAAGGCCCGCGCCCGACGAGATGGTGCCGTCGGCAATAGCGGTGGAAAGCTCAGGGTTGGCGAGCAGCGTGGTCATGAGCATGAGGCCCGTGAGCAAGCAGACAACGACGGTATCCCAGAAGGTGCCGGTCATGGAGACGAGCGCCTGGCGGGCCGGGTTCTTCGTGGTGGCGGAAGACGCGACCAGCGGGGCCGAGCCCATGCCCGACTCGTTGGAGAAGATGCCGCGCTTGAAGCCGAACTGCAAAGCGAGCGTGACCGTGGAGCCAACCGCGCCGCCGGCGGCGCCTGCCGGGGTGAAGGCGCCGACGATGATCTGGCGAATCGCTTCACCGAGGAATTGGCCGTTCAGGCCAATGATGATGATGCAGCACACCACGTAGAAGATGGCCATGATGGGAACGAGCTTCTCGCACACG
>CAKUEV010000085.1 GCA_934646845.1 uncultured Slackia sp. | reverse complement strand
GTGCGCAAATCGGCGCGCGATTTCGCCGTCTACTTCTTCACGCTCGTGCTGGGCGTAGCGGTTTTCTACGCGTTCAATTCAATCGCCGATTCATCAGCGGTGCAAAACTTGCCAACCGATGTCTCGGAAGTTGTGCAGCTCCTTTCCAGAATCATTGCCGGCGTATCGGTTTTTATTGCGATTGTGCTTGGCTTTTTGGTGCTCTATGCCAACGCGTTCCTCATTCGACGCCGCAGATCCGAATTCGGCATGTATTTGACGCTCGGCATGGGGAAGGGGGATTTGCTGAAAATCTCAGCGTGCGAAACGCTTATCGTTGGCACCGCGTCACTTGCGGTTGGCCTGCTTGCAGGCGTTGCGCTTTCGCAAGCGCTCACATGCTTGTGCCTTTCCATGATGGCTCAGCCAGTCGAGGGCGTAACGCTGTCGTTTTCGACAAAAGCATTCACAATGACCGTCGCAACCTTCGCAGCCATCTTTGCCGTATCGATGTTTTGGAATTCTGCACACCTCGCGAAATCGAAGCTCATCGATCTGCTCGCGGGTTCGCGTAAAAACGATAAACCTCGCCTGCGCAACCTGCCGCTTTCGTTTGCCCTGTTCATTGTCTCGCTGTGCATCATTGGCTATTCATACTCCATGCTGCTGCGAACAGGGCTTCTTTCCGACGATATGTCGAACCTGCTCATAGAAACGATTCTCGTGAGCGTGGGAACGATGCTGCTCTTCTTCTCGCTTTCGGGTTTTCTGCTTAAAGCTGCGCAAATGGCAAAGCCACTCTATCTGCGCGGGCTGAACATGTTCTTCCTTCGTCAGCTCGCATCGCGCATCAATTCCACGTTCGTCAGCATGTCGGTCATCGCTATGACGCTCTTCCTCGCGCTTACAAGCGTATGCGGCGGCATTGGCATCGTCGACGCCATGCAGAAAAACGTCGAGAACGGCATACGATGCGATGCCTCGTTCACCAGCTATTACGTCATGAACGTCTATGACGAAAACGGCGACGTCAGCACGCGACCGCTCGTCAACGAACTCGTCGAAGATTCGAATTACGATGCGGCTGTCGGCCTCTCAACGCTCACCGACCAATATAGGGCGCCTTCATGGGACAGCATGGTGGAAGATTCCGCGCAAATCAATTTCTACCCGAGCGACGTGTCCTTCGATACGCTGTGCGACCTCACGGGGCTCAACCTGCTCGACTCGGTTGGCGCAGGCCTTATTACCCCCGATACGACGCAACAGAAGGCTTCCCTCATTAAAGCTTCCGATTTTAATGCCGCCCGTGAGCTTTGCGGCCTTGAGCCAATTGAGGTCAACGAGGGAAAATGCCTGCTCTGGTCCGATTTTGCCACGACGCAGCCGTATTTAACGAGCGTGGCGGCGAAGGAGCCGACCATCACTATTGGCGACGTGCAGCTAAAGGCGCAGCGCGAAATCGCGACAGACACCATTGAATGCACGAGCGTGAGCACGAGGGCATTTCAAATTGTCGTTCCCGATGATGCCGTAGCAGGCGAGCCCACCATGGCGGTTTTCGACGCTCGCATTGCCGATGACACGCAAGAGGAATTTGCCAACTTCTGCCAAACATTGTGCGACAGAAACAATGCGGAGGAAGATTCCTGGCCCATGTACATGTATCAAACCGCCGAGGGCGTGCAGGCCGAGAGCCATAACCTCACCGCGCTTGCGAGCTATCTCGCAATGTATATTGGCTTCATCATGGTCGTGGCCTGCGCGGCGATTCTCGCCATACAGCAACTCTCCGATGCAAACGATAACGCACGCCGCTACGAACTGCTCGTCAAACTGGGCACACCGCAGCGCATGATTTCAGGAGCGCTCTTCAAACAGGTGCTCGTTTGCTTCGCGTTTCCCCTGGTCGTAGCGATTGCACATACCATCTGCGCCATGCAGACGGTAAAAGACCTCGTTCTTGTATTCGGCAACTTTAATTTGAGCGCAACCGCGCTCATGACGGCCGCAATCTTTCTTGCGGTGTACGGTGCGTATTTCCTCGTAACGTATTTCAGCGCCCGCACCATCATCATGCCAAAGCGCTCGTAGCCATGCATGGAAGGCGGATGGGGAGAAATCCCCATCCGCGAACGCGTGCGAGCGCCGCTCATTTCGAGCGCGCGTCAGTAAGTCGACGTATACGCCCGAGCAATCGCGAGCGCTGCGCTTCGCGCCTGGTCCGTCGATAATTGAAGGTATTGAACGACGTAACGACAGCGGTTCGTTGCGTCGTTTTCATTCATGCTGAATTCCCGAAGCGAGGGCATGCGCACCGAATTATCTGCAAGGTTTTCGGCGAATCGAGCATCATCGATTTCGGGAAAACCAAGAACGAAATGCAGGCCAGCATCGTGCCCCGCGACAGAAAAGCTACCTTGCGGCAATGCACCCTTAAGCGTAGCGAGGAAGACATCGCGCACGTCGCGGGCGTGGGTGCGCAAGCGATTCACATGGCGCTCGAATTCACCGCGTTGCATGAAGCGCGCGAGGGCAAGCTGGTCAATTGCCGGAACCGTGCATGAATAGAACGCCATCTCGTCTCGATAGCGGCGCGCCAAATGGTCGGGCAACACCATATAGGCAATGCGAAAAGCCGAGCCGAGGCTCTTGGAGAACGTGTTGGTATATATGACGCGCTCCGACGCATCGATTCCCTGAAGCGTGGGAATCGGGCGCCCAGCCAGGCGAAACTCGCAGTCGTAATCGTCTTCAATAATATAGCGGTGGGGCACCTCGGTCGCCCAACCGAGCAGTTCGTGACGACGACTCACGCTTGTTACAATGCCCGTGGGGAACTGATGCGAAGGTGTGATGTGAAGCGTATCGACGCCCGCCGCGCGAACCGAGGCCATAGACACCCCAGACGCATCAAGGGGAATAGGGGACAAGCGCACATCATTCGCGCCATACACCTTGCGAAGCCTTGGGTAGCCGGGATCTTCAACGCCGACGATCCTGTCTCGGCCAATGAGCTGCACAATGAGGTTGTACAAAGTTTGCGCGCCCGAGCCCACCACGATATTCTCGGGCGGAGCTACAAGCCCACGCGTCTGCCGAAGATATCGCGATATTTCCTCGCGAAGCTCCACGCACCCCAAGGGGTCGCTCTCGCCTACGAGTGCGGCAGCGGGCTCCTGCGTAAGCGTGTCGCGCAGCGCCTTCGACCACGAAGCCAACGGGAAAAGGCTTTCGGGAAGCTGGCCTCTCGACAAATCGAATGCATATGAGGGCGAACGGGTCGGCCCCTGTTCGCCTTTATGCCCAAATGTACCAGCCACAAAAGGGGCCGCAGGCGCAACAACGCCGTTCTCCCTTGTGAGAGCGCGAGTATTCGAGCTTGAAATATGCGCTGCGAAATAGCCGCGCCGCGCGCGTGATTCAACATATCCTTCTGCGATGAGCTGGCGATACGCGCCTTCGATCGTGACGATGCTCACTCCCAAGTGGTCGGCAAGCTTGCGCTTCGAGGGAAGCTTTTCGCCTGCCGCGATGGAGCCGTTTTCGATGTCGGCACGCATACAGTCGTACAGATACTCGTATAAAGATTCCTCTCCACGTTGATCCATATCGTAGGTGAGCATGGCGCCTGCTTTCAAACTGGCCTTATCGCTTTAGCCAACTAAAGCAAACTGGCATTAATCTGACCCTAGTAAAACAATGTAATGTGGTGCTACGAATAATACCAGTAACTCGGTAGGATTCCAGGCATTCCAAATAAAGCCCGAAAGGAAGGCCATCATGACTGAAGCCACCGAAGATCGCTCACAGCTCAACCGCAACCTCGCTCAAATGCTCAAGGGCGGCGTCATCATGGACGTCACCACGCCCGAGCAGGCGCACATTGCCGAAGAAGCAGGCGCATGCGCCGTTATGGCTCTGGAGCGCATTCCCGCAGACATTCGCGCAGCAGGCGGAGTATCGCGCATGAGCGACCCGAAAATGATCAAGGGCATCCAAGAGGCTGTAAGCATCCCGGTTATGGCGAAGTGCCGCATCGGCCATTTCGTCGAGGCTCAAATTCTTGAGGCAATCGACATCGACTACATCGACGAATCCGAGGTGCTGTCTCCCGCCGATGACGTGTACCACATCGACAAGACGAAGTTCGCTGTGCCGTTCGTATGCGGCGCACGCGATTTGGGCGAGGCTCTTCGCCGCATCGCCGAGGGCGCTTCCATGATTCGCACCAAGGGCGAGCCGGGCACGGGCGACGTTGTTCAGGCCGTGACGCACATGCGCGCTATGCAGAGCGAGATTCGCCGCGTAGCAGGAATGGCGGAAGATGAGCTCTTCGAGGCCGCCAAGCAGCTCGGTGTACCGTACGCCCTGCTCAAGGAAGTGCACGACAATGGCAAGCTCCCTGTTGTCAACTTCGCTGCAGGCGGCGTGGCAACTCCGGCTGACGCAGCGCTCATGATGCAGCTCGGCGCCGAAGGCGTGTTCGTGGGCTCTGGCATTTTCAAGAGCGGCAACCCCGCAAAACGCGCTGCCGCCATCGTGAAGGCCGTCGCGAACTACACCGACGCGAAGCTCATCGCCGAGCTTTCCGAAGACTTGGGCGAAGCCATGGTGGGCATCAACGAAAGCGAAATCGCCCTGCTCATGGCCGAGCGCGGCAAATAACCCAAGCTGTCCGCCCCTTGGATTGCCGCATTCGCGTTCAATGCCTGAGCTCGCACGAACAGCACATTAAGTGCTGTTCGGCTCGTGCGGAAGAACGCGACTCCGGCAATTCAAGGGGCTTCATTAATTTCAGGTTCCTTCGATAGATTACTCAAAGCGAATAATCGGCCTTCGACGCTTGCGCCATACGAGGGCGTCTTCGTTCATTCGCACTATAGGAATCCATCGAAACGTGAAGTGTGTATACATGCACGAGTTGACCATAGGATTGAACGGCAGCGTCCGCACGAGCCGAACAGCACATACGTGCTGTTCGTGCGAGCTCAGGTATCGTCCGCCGTTCAATTCCATGAGCAACTCGTAGATGGAGTTACAAATATGGCTAAACCTCTTATTGGCGTCCTGGCTGTTCAGGGCGCCTTCATTGAACACGAGCATAAACTTGAGCAGCTGGGCGCGCAATGCGTCGAACTCCGCCAAGCGAGTGACTTAAACCAGCAATTCGACGGACTCGTGCTTCCCGGCGGCGAATCGACCGTGCAAGGCAAGCTGCTTCGCGAACTTGACATGTTCGACGACCTGCAGGCGCGAATCGCCGGCGGCATTCCGGTGCTTGCGACCTGCGCTGGCATGATTCTGCTTGCAAACGACGTCTCGCAAGGGAAGGGTACAGGCGCCAAGTCCCTTTCGACGTTCAAAGAATCGGTCGCTGGCTCCACGCTTCAGGTAACCGATGACACACTCGACCCGGCCGCGCCTCCCTATTTCGCCACGATGAACATCAAGGTTCGTCGCAACGCATACGGACGCCAGCTGGGCAGCTTCCGCGCCATTAAGGAATTCAAGAGCCTCGGCAAAGTTCCCATGACGTTCATCCGCGGCCCCCTGGTTGAAGAAGTGGGCGAGGGTGTCGACGTTCTTGCTCGCGTGAACGGAGATGTCGTCGCGGTTCGCCAGGACAACCAGCTCGCGCTGTCATTCCACCCCGAGCTCGATGCCGACAATTCCATTCATCAGCTGTTCTTGGATATGGTTAAGAGCAAGTAGCTACATAGTCCGGGCGCTTTACATTCAATATCCCTGGCATTTGCATCTTTGAGTGGGGCAGGAGACAAGCACCTGCCCCATGTTCGTTTAGGCGAGAGAAATTCTTACCGCGATATTCGGAAAATCATTTGCGCCAAACGCGATCGCGAGGTCGTCTCGGCTTACAAGCGAGTCGCTTGCTTCGTAATAGCAATCAACTTTAATCGATTCACCAGGCTCGAGCGTCGCCACATCGTTATCGTACCAGCCACACGTAGAACCATCGCTCCTTGTGCCAACGAACATCAAGGGAGTTGCGGAGTTCCCCGTGCCATAGAACGTCGTTCCATCTTCGACTCGACCAAGCGACTGCATAGAGGACACCCTAAAGAGTTTGCGCTCGTCGGAGTCGTTGGCCAAGGAATAGCTCACGTGAACGATACTCGCTCCATCGCTTGCCTTCCAATCCGAACCGATGGTGAATCCACAGCGCTGCTCGATAATCCTGTTCCAATAATCCAGAGGAGCCATACGTGCAATCTCGGTTTTTTCGACAGGCGTGCCTTCCGGCAGGGAATCAACAAGCTCCGCCGAAATGCCACTCACTTTCAAACTCGGAGTCTGCTCGTTTTTTGAATCCAGCATCGCTTCAGAAGACTCGTCTGCCGCGGCGCTCGCATAGGTGCTCGAAGCACCGCCGTCTTTACCGATTTCGACTTGAACGCCGTTTTCCAGGAAGTCTCCCGTGCCATCATTGGGCAGCTTCATAGGTTCGTCGGTGATGTTTTCGTATTCGTTGATGGGCTCATTCGCATAAGGGAAGGCCTCACTGGTCGATGACGCCACCTCGCCGTACACGGTCCGCAACACGAGAGCACTATCGGGAACTTCCGCATCATCTTCGAGAAGCGTGGGCTGTATCGCCAGAGCCCCCAAATCTTCTTTGTTGCCATCGCCCCAATCGGCAAGGAAGTTGCCGGCATGCAAATTGATGACTTGAGTCGATGTACGCCCGTCTTCGAAGGTAACCGTCACCGTAAGCTCAGCGCCTTCAAATGCATTCGCAATTGCCCCGAATTGGTCGCGTGCGGAATCGTCGGACGCATCAGGATCGGCCATCTCGTCGGTCCATAAGCCAAAATAGGTATTTCCATCGCCTTCGTCGTAGTTGAGCTCGGCAGTTTGCCCCAAGCGCTTGGACGTTTGAACTTGATAGGTTTTATTCGGGTCATCTTTATCCAGCCCGTCATTCGCAATACCCACCGCCACCTTGTCATACGCGCCCAAGCGTTCGCCAAGCCCTCGCTTCAGCGGCTTCCACGTGAGCGCTTCATACAGCAGCTCGGAATCGCTCGCATAGCTGGCATTCCGCGTATCGTAGCGATACAGCATGCCTTTCGAGATATGCGCTTGCACGGTTTTCACGCCCTCGGCCTCAACCTTGAACAAGCATCCCGTATAGGTGCCGTTGCTGTCCCATTCTGGCGAGCTTTGCGACAGATCGCTCGTATGCCCAAACACAATCATTCCGTTATCGCCCGCAGCAAGCGGCGATTGCGTACCCGCAGCATAGGCTTTAACCGTGAAATCAAGGTTGGTTGCCTCGACCGCGCCGACATCGACATTGCCGTCATTCATGTGCGCCATCGTCTGCACGGCACCAAAGCCCAGAGCAGCTAGCGCCAGACAGGCAGCAATGCCGTAGAGCGACTTTCGACCAAACCTCATGAAATAGTGCTTCCGAGCGGACGCAGCGGGCTCAAGCGTGGCAGAAGCCAAGGCCGCATCGTTGTCGTCGAGCAATTCAAGCGTGCGTTCCTTCAATCGCTCGGACGCATGCACGTCTTTCTGCGATGCTAGATAAAGGGTACGCAGATCGTTATCTTCATTCATTGCTTGCTCCTTCAAGAAGGGAGTCGGTGTTGAAATGAGCGGATTCGCGAGAAGGGCCAGATATTGCATTCGAGGGACCTCTTTCGAGTGATGAAACTTCACGCGTTTTGCCCGGAACCTCTATTCGCTCTTTTGCCTGAGGAAAACCCGCATCCTCGAGCGCATTCCTCATCGCGATACGTGCTCGGTGCAAATGGC
>CAKUEV010000084.1 GCA_934646845.1 uncultured Slackia sp. | reverse complement strand
CCGTTTTTGAAAAACTCCTCCGCCAAGCCATACAAGGAGTGTCTGGCGAAATACATATGCTCGGCCGAAACGTACAACGTGTCGGCCGACGAGTGATGCTCCTTGATGCGTTGCAAAAATAGCGTCGTTTTGCCAACGCCACGCGGCCCGACCAAACCGAGCATGCGATTGCTCCAGTTGATTTTGTCGTACATATATCGGTGGAATTCATCATTTACGCTTTTCAATTGACGATTCATGTACTCATAGAGCCGTTCCATGAAGTACCACCTTTCAAATCGCACTACCATAGTGCGATTTTAACTCGAAATCGCACTATGGTAGTGCGATTTATCGGTAAAAACGCACTCTCGCAGTGCGATATTTTGACAAAATCGCACTCCCACAGTGCGATTTCTTTATCTCGCCGCGTAATGCAATTCCGCCAGTTGGGCGCGCCTCCGCAATGCGATTGCTCCATCATGACATGTCCGTTGCAACACAGCGATGCGCGATACAATAGCCCTCGCGTTTCGCGGTGCCATCCAAAATTCGAGAACGGGGCGCCCGCATTTATTACAACCCATGCAGAAAGGCATCGCTTTGATGCAGATACCTCCTCGCGAGCATGAACCTCGCACCATACCCGCGCGTTTTGCGGCGTTGCTTGCCGCCATCGCTCTTGCGCTGTGCTGCGCGCTGCCGCTCGCCGCATGCGAGAGCGGTTCTTTCAGCGATTCTCAGGCGACCAACCCCGCCGCCGTGCAGATTGCCGATATTCCCGAATACTCGGGCGCACTTTGCATCGACGTCAACAACGGCGAGCCGGGCTTCACCGATGCCGACTTCAAACGCGGCGCATTCATGGAGTTCTCCGACCTCGATTTCGAGGGGCGCTGCGGCGCGGCATTCGCGCGCATCGGCACCGACACGCTAAGCAGCGCGCCCCGCGGCGACATTTCACAAGTTCATCCAAGCGGCTGGGAACAGCGCCGCTACGACTTCGTTGACCAGGAAATGCTCTACAACCGCAGCCATCTGATCGCGCATCAGCTTTGCGGCGAAGACGCCAACGAGAAAAACCTCATCACAGGCACGCGCACTATGAACGCCGTCGGCATGACCTATTACGAAAACACCGTGGCAAGCTACGTGAAGCAGACGGGCAACCACGTGCTCTATCGCGTGACGCCTATTTTTGCCGCAAACGACTTGGTGGCGCGCGGCGTGCAGATGGAAGCGGAATCGATCGAAGATGGCGGGCAGGCCATTCATTTCAACGTGTTCGTATACAACGTGGAACCAGGCGTGGAAATCGATTACGTCACAGGCGAAAGCCGGGAGTCGAACGACGTGCCGAGCGTGGCGACCGCCGGCGAAGCAACCGCCACCGGCACGGGCGCACAGGCGGCGGCTGGCAAAGAAACCAACAGCGTATCCACCAATGGCCCTAACAAAAATGCACGCTCAGAGAGCGCAAGTAATTCAACCCCGAAGAGCGATGCCGAAAGCAGCCAAGCTAACCGAACGAACAATGCGGCCAATTCAGGCAGCGTAATAAGCACCGAAGAAGGTTCACCCGCCTCATCTGGGTCGCAAGAATACGTGCTCAATACCAACAGCATGAAGTTCCACCGCCCGACGTGTTCTTCGGTCGACGATATAGCCGACGGCAACAAACAAGAGGCCACAACCACCCGCGACGAACTTATTTCAGAAGGTTACTCGCCCTGCAAGCAATGCAACCCATAAAAATGCACGCGACCCCTCAGCCTTCGGCGACGAAGAGAAATAGGAAAACTCCCGGACTTATCTCGAAGCGAATGGGAAAAGTCCGGGAGTTTTCTCGTTTCTGCGCGGTTGTTTTTACGCTTACGTAAAAACAACCGCGCAGGAATAAGAAAAAGCACGCGCGCAGAGCACCTTCTCCCGCCCAGCTCCGCCCATCGCGTTCAAGCCCGGCTTACGGAATAAAAAGTGCGTCTTGACAGAACGCATGTGGGACGCACCCGAAACCCAAGCCCCGCCCGTTGCATTCAAGCAAAAAGGCCCGCTCAGTGAGCGGGCCTTTTCTGGCATTTCAGGAAGGGCGTCAAACCAAAACGCCAAGAATAACCTAGTGCATTGAGCAAACAGCCCGCCGCGCTTTACGCGGCCACAAGCGCTTCTTTCAAGGCTTGTTCGCTGTCGAAGCCGATTTCCTCGTTGCCGTTTTCACGGTCGATGCGAATAACCGTCCCCTTCCAGGTGTCTTCTTCCTGCTTTTCGTCGTCGGCAGGCTTGAATTCGTCAGTTTGCACCACGAAGCGATAATCGAACTTTGCCTGCTCAGGCATCGCTTTTTTGTCAAACCCATACTTCAGGTTCTGCAGAATATCCTGCATGCCCTCGACCGCCGTGGCGCCCTTCAGCCCCACAACGCCGCTTTCGCTGTTGTACAGCGCCGTAGGCGACACGTAAATCGTGCGAATCTGGCGTTGACGCTGGCGCTCGAGGCGAGCGATGACCACCGCGATAACCACGATGCCAACCCACCACACAATGGCAAGAACCAAATCGAGCGGGTTGTCGATATGGTTAAAGCCCAGGTAGTACCACAGCGCGAGCAGCAGGGCCGCGGCAACGGCAGAAACGCCCAACACGATGAAATTGCTCTTCTTCATGGCTTAGGCCTCCATTCCCGCGGGATGGCTGGTGGCAACGGGAGACCCGTTCGGATCTTTCCCGTCGTCGCCACCACCAAGAATGTTGTTCATATCGTTCTTCAGCTTACGCGTGTGGTTTCCACGACGCAGCCACACCGCAACACCGTAGAGGGCAGTCAAAATCATGACCAGAATCATGTACCAGTGCACCCAGCAATGCGCGGCTTGTTCTTTGCCCAACGGGTTCTCGGAATCGTAAATCTGTTCCTCGGCTGCCTTGTCGCCCGTCACCGTTTCGTAAGCGCCCTCGAGCGCATCGGCAACGACGTCTACAGGGCCAGCGGGCTCAGGCGTAGTGGGAGGCACGACGACCGGGCCGTCAGGCTGCTGCGAGCCAGGAACAACCGGAGCCACGGCAGCCTCAACAGTGAGCACGCCGAGCTGCTCGGAAATCTCGTAGTTCTCCGAGTCAACCTCGCCCCACGTCAGGGTATAGGTGTTCTCGCTCGAGCCAACTTCGGTCTGGCTTCCCGTCGTACGGCCCGTTACGACATCGCCCGCAACCAAGCCGTCAACCTTCAACGTGGCGTTGGTAAGTGCGCTGCCGTCATAGGTCTTCGTGGCAGAACCGGTTTCGATGCTCAGGGGCGCCGGGGTGATCTGAATTTCGCCGTCGATCTTGCGAATCTTCAGCTCATCGGTCACGTCTTTGCCCTGGGCGTTGCGAATCACGAGCGTGTCGGCGGTGGCGACGACCTTGCCGTCGGCGACATTGGTCGCGCTCGCGCTGGAGGCGGCCTCCTCAAGCGTGTAGCCCTCGGGGAGCTCGCTCACCAAGACGGTGGCGCCATGCGCCTGGCTATCGTAGGTGAAGGTGCCGCCCGTGGTGGTGACCACGATTTCGTCGGCGTACTCAGTAACGGTAAGCGTGCCGAGCTGCTCACCGGCGAGCGTGTAGTTCTTGGCCATCTGTTCGCTCGCGAACGTGATCTCGTAGGTGTTGGTCGAAGAACCAACACCGGGCTGCTCGCCCGTCACGACAAACGCCGCGTCGGAATCGCTCACGAGGCCGTCGACCGCGTTGCCCTCAAGGTCGGCGCCCACGATGCCCGTGCCGTTGTAGACCTTGGTCGCACCGGCGGTCACAACCGTGTAGGGCTTCGGCGTAATCTGATAAGACTGCGCGATGCTGCCCGCGTAGTTGCCCATGCCCGTAACGGTTACGGTAATGGAGCCGGTCACGTTGGTGAAGTCGGCCTTGGCCTCGCCGTTGGTGCCCGTGTAGGAAACGGCGTAGTCCACGCCCTCAACGAGCGTCTTTTCGCCGTCGGTCGCAACGGGCACGAACTTCTGCTCGGCACCGGTGTACACCTTATCGGAAGGCGCGGTCACCTTCATACCGTTGGTATCGGTCGGCACGATGGACTTCGGCGTCACGGTGAGGGAACCGAATGCCGCTTCAATCGCATAGTTGTCAAGGTTCGTGCCGGGCTTCGCTTCCCAGGTGAAGGTATTGCCCTGCAGCGTGGTGCCTTCATCAGTGCGCGAACCAGTGAACGTGAGGTTCACGCCCTGGTCGTCAACGAAGCCGTCGTTAATCGCCAGCGCCACGTCGCCATTCACGAGCGGCGTGCCGTCATAGGGCTTCGTAAGGTCGCTCGATACAAGCTTCACGGCCTTCTTCAGAATCTGATACGTCACATCGACGGAACCCTCGTAGTTGCCCTTGCCCTTCACGGTCACGGTCACCGTGCCCGCGTTGGTGGTATCGGAGCTATACGAAAGCTCGTAGTCGGTGCCTTCGGAAAGCGTGGTCTCGCCGTCTTTCACCACAGGCTTCTGTTGCTGAGAGAAGCCGCTGTAGACGACGTCGCTCGGCGTCTGCGCCTCAAACGTGCGCTTCAGGCTCGGGCCGTCAGGCTCGCCCGGGTTGGGCTGCGGCGTGTTGCCGATGGTCTCGGCGTCGCTGCCCGTAACCGGGTTGCCCTTCGGATCGCTGCCCGCGGCAGTGGCGATATTCTCAAGCGTGCCGGCGGCAACGTCTTCCGCCGTCACCGTATAGCTCGTAGTGAACGTCTTGGTCTCGCCCACGGCCAAATCGCACGTCTCATCAAGGCCGGTCTTCGCATCAGCGACCTTTACATTGGACAAAGCAACGTTGCCCGTATTAGAAACCGCAATGGTGTAGTTCACGGTATCGCCCGTGCCGTACACGCCCGCTTCGGCCTTCTTCTCAACGCTCAGCGCACCGTTCATGGCCTCGGTCGTGGTGGTGGCAGAGCCCTCGCTCGTCACTTTGCCGCCCTTGGGGTCGGTGCCCTCGCCCTTGGCGACATTCACGATGGAACCATTCACGATGTCGGATTCCTGCACGGTGTAAGAAGTGTCGAAGGTCTTCGATTCGCCCTTGGCCAAATCGAACACATCGCTCGTGAAGCCAGTGAGCTCGTCAGTAACCACAACGCCCGTCAGGTCAACATTACCGTTGTTGATAGCGGTGATGGTGTAGCTCACCGCGCTGCCAGCAGCAACGTCAGCGGAGCCGTTATTCGATTTCTGGATGCTCAACGAAGGCTTGGCAGTCTCGGTCGGGTCGTCCTTGGTGCCGGGCGTGCCAGGATCAACCGGCTTGCTCGGGTCGGGCGAGGTACCAGAAGCCGTGGCCTCGTTGTGTACGCTGCCCGCAACCACGTCGGCCTGGGTGACCGTGTACACATAGTTCACGCTGAATTGCTCGCCGGGGGCAAGCTCGGCGCGCGCGTCGCTCTGGTCCGGGGCAAGCGTGGCGCCGGCCAGGTTATCGGTCGCCTTCACGTTGGTGAGCGTGAGGTTGCCCGTGTTCTCGACCGTTACCGTATAGGTAACCACATCGCCTTCCTTGAGCAGCGTGCCTGCGGCAACGTCGCTCGTCTTGATGGTGCGCAGCGCCGGGTTGGAAGGCTCGATGGGCTTATCGGTGTTCGCGCCGATGGTCTCGTCATCGGAGCCCTGCGGCGTAACGTCGGCGCCCGTCTTCGGGTCGTGAATCGGATCGGCGGTCGCGGTTGCCACATTGGCGTAGGAGCCGGCGATGATGTCGGCCTCGCCAACCACATGCGCGGTGGTGAAGGTGCGCGTCTCGCCCACGGCCAACGTATCGATGGTCTCGTTCAGGCCGGTCTGTTCGTCAGCGACCTTCACATTCTCGTAGGGAACGTTGCCGTTGTTGGTCACCTTAATAGTGTAGACAACTTCCTCGCCGAGCTTATAAGAGCCACTCGCGGGAGCCGCGGCGGTCTTCTCAACGCTCAGCGTGGCGTTCACCGCATCGACCGGCTGATCGTTTTCGCCAGGCGTGGGCTCGGGGTCGACCTTCGGATCGGGCGTGGTGCCACCAGCGGTGGTGGCAACGTTGAGCACGCTGCCCGCCAAAATGTCGTCGCTCGTCACCACATGCTTCGCGGAAATGGCTTCGGTGGTGGCGCCGGGGGCGAGCTCGTCGATGATTACGGGTTCGAAGCCGTCGGCGTTGTTGTCGATAACCTTGAAGCCCTTGGCGGTGAGGGTGCCGTTGTTGGTCACGGTAATCTTGTATTCGATGGTGTCGCCCAGCTTGAAGGCGCCCGCTTCGCCCGTGCCCTCGTTGGTGACGACCTTTTCAACCGTCAGGTTCGCGCTGCCGGGGACGATAGGCTTATCGGTGTTCGCGCCAATGGTTTCGGTCGCTTCGCCCTGCGGCGTGTGCGACGTGCCGTTGCCGTCGACAATCGGATCGGCCTTTGCCGTAGCGGTATTCACGTACGTACCGGCGACGATGTCTTGCTCGGTAATAACATGCTTCGCTTCGTACGTCTTCGTTTCACCCACAGCCAGCGTGCCAATAACCTCGTTCAGGCCAGTTTGAGCATCAGCAACCTTCACGTTGCTGTACGCAACGTTGCCGTTGTTGGTCACGGTAATCTTGTAGATAGCCTCTTCGCCCAGCTGGTAGGCCTCACCGTTGGCGGGTGCGGCCGCCTGCTTGGCTACCGTGAGCGTGGTGTTCACAGGGTCGACGGTCTTGGTGTCTTCGCCAGGCGTCACGGGAGCTTCGGGATTGGTCGGGTCGGGCGAGGTGCCCTTCGCCGTGGCGACGTTGGTCACCGTGCCCGCGAGTACGTCGGCCTCGGTCACCATATGGGTAGCGGTGAACGTTTCGGACGCGCCGGGCGCCAG
The DNA here is from genome assembly GCA_934646845.1 of uncultured Slackia sp. Lineage (GTDB taxonomy): Bacteria > Actinomycetota > Coriobacteriia > Coriobacteriales > Eggerthellaceae > Slackia. Next base: position 1,101 of record CAKUEV010000084.1, on the reverse strand, counting down.
GCTCTCGATGGCCTTCTCGCCGAAGTTGTCGGCGTTGGTGTCGGAGACCTTCACGTCGGTCGCCGTGAGGTTGCCCGTATTGGTAACCGTGATGGTGTATTCAATTGTCTCGCCAAGCTTGAAGGCGCCAGCCTCGCCCGAGCCATTCTGCTCGGCATGCTTGACGATCGTGATGTGCGCGTTCGGCGTATCGGTGGGCTCGTCCTTCGTGCCCGGGGTCACGGGAACCTCGGGAGCGTTCGGGTCGGGCGAGGTGCCCTTCGCCGTGGCGACGTTGGTCACCGTGCCCGCGAGCACGTCGGCCTCGGTCACCGTGTGGGTGGCCTCGAAGTCTTCAGACGCGCCGGGAGCTAGGCTCTCAATGGCCTTCTCGCCGAAGTTGTCGGCGTTGGGGTCGGAAACCTTCACGTTGGTCACGGTGAGATTACCGTCGTTGACCACATGGATGTTGTAAACGATTTGCTCACCGAGCTGGTACGCCTTGCCGTTTTCAGGCGTGCTCTTGGTGGTTTTGACCACGGTGATATGGCCCGCGGCAGGACCCGCGGGATCATTGGTGGAGCCAGGCGTCACCGTAGGATTGCCGCCATTCGTAGTGCCCGTCGCGGTGGCGTTGTTCAAAACTTTGCCCGCAAGCACGTCGGCCTCGGTCACCGTGTACACGTAGTTCACCGTGGCAGACGCGCCCGGCACCAGCGTTCCAACGTTGGCGTTCTGACCTTCAGCGAGCTGGGCGCCAGCAAGCTCGTCGCTTACCGCAACATCGTTCGCAGTGAGGTTGCCGTCGTTGGTCACGGTAACAGCGTATTTGATTGTCTCGCCCAACTGGTACGCGCTGCCGTTGACGGGCGTGCTCGTAGTCGCTTTCGCAACGCTCAGGTGGGCATTGGGCTTGGCAATGTCGACCTCGTCGGTGTTCGCGAAGCTCTTGCCATTGTCGAACGTGACGGTCGCAGTGTTCACGAACGTGCCAGCCAGCAGGTCGGCCTCAGTGATGGCGTAAGTCGCATGCGCCTCGATCGACGCCCCGGGGGCGACGTTCTCAAACACGCTCTGGTCGAGCGTGACGCCAGCAATTTCGGAAATGGTCATGGTCTGCGG
>CAKUEV010000083.1 GCA_934646845.1 uncultured Slackia sp. | reverse complement strand
GCGCTTATGGATGCGGGTATTTCTATCGAGAGCGTCGCCTATTCCTGTGCGACGGGCTATGGCCGCAATTTGCTCGATTGGGCTGATATGACGCTTTCTGAGCTTTCGTGCCATGCGAAAGGCGCTGGCATACTGTTTCCTACGGCGAAAACGGTGATCGATATTGGCGGCCAAGACGCCAAGGTGCTTCGTGTCGGCGAAGGCAGCCGCTTGGAAAACTTCGCCATGAACGATAAATGCGCCGCTGGTACGGGGCGTTTTCTCGATGTGATGGCGGGCGTATTCCAGTGCAAAGTGTCTGATTTGCAGGACTATGATGCCCAATCGACCAAGATTGCGAGCATTTCCTCGACCTGCACGGTGTTTGCCGAATCGGAAGTTATTTCAAAACTCGCAGCCGGGGAATCGATTGCCGACATTGTTGCGGGCATCCACGAATCGGTCGCCGAGCGCACAGCGGGTCTTGCCAAGCGCGTGGGCATTGCGTCCGAGGTCGCCATGACGGGAGGCGTGGCGTTGAATCAGGGCCTCCGCAATCGTCTGTCTCGAAAAATCGGATGCCCGATTCTCATATCCCCGCTCGCGCAGCTCAATGGCGCCCTGGGCGCGGCGCTTACGGCGCGCGAGGCTTACATGAAGAATATCCCTGCAAGAGATGTTGAGGAACCTCGTCGTGAGGGCCCTGTGTGTTGCGAAGGTTGTGGCGGCGATGCGCACTAGGATTATGCGCGGCGCACCGGCGCAGCCGCTCTCGGTCCCATGGGGAAAACCTACGCTTGCTGGAGCCATTCGCTATGGATACGAGTCGAATGGCACAAAGCGTATGGCCGTGAGCATGTCGACGAGCGTCACCTATGGCGAGGCATATCACGGCGCGAATGCGCTTGCCCGCTATTGGCGCGATGCATGCGGCATAACGCAGGCGAGCACCATTGCCATCTGTGCGCCTAACGACGTGAATTTCCCCATTGTTATGGCGGCGTGCGAGATGCTTGGGTGTCGCCTTGTGCTGTATTCGCATGCGTATGCGAAAGACGATATCGTGCGATGTTCGAGCCTCGTGCATCCCGACCTCTATATTATGTCGACGGAAGCGGCGTGCCGTATGGTGCATGTGGCATTTCCCGATGCTTGCGTAATGTCTATCGGCATTCCGTATGGCTCGTTTCCTTCGATTGCCGATGCGATGCGCCGTGGCAATTCCGAGCCTCTTGAAAACGAGCATGACGATTTCGACCTGGTCGTGTTCTCTTCGGGGTCGACGGGTTTGCCGAAGGCCATCGTGGTCGCGGCCTCCTCGTTTGCGCGCAATGGTTTTCAGTTGCAGCGTGGCTTTTCTATTGTAGAAACTGACGTAGTGTTCGTTCCCGTGCCGCTTTCTCATGTGTTTGGCCTGGTGGGCACGTACGCAACGATTTTGTCGGGTGCTACGTTGGCGACGTTGGTGAAATATCGCCCTCAAACGGCTTTGGCGTTTTTGAACGATGTTCGCGCCACGATCCATATGGGCGTATCTACCATGTTCGTGCGTGAGCTGCGTCTTGCCACGGGCAATGCGTGGAATCTTTCGGGCCTTCGCGCCGGTCTTGTTGCGGGTGCGAGTTGCCCCGAATCGGTAGTGCTTGAATTCGAGCGTCGCTTCGGCTGTCGCATCATACAGAGTTATGGCATGAGCGAAACTGCTGCCACGCTCACGGTAACGCCGCTGTCGATGGATGCGAAAGGCCGTTGCGAAACGGTGGGAACGCTCGTTGACGGGGCAGAGGTGAAGCTGGCCGATGGCACGAACGAAATCTTGGTGAAATCGCCATCGCTCATGCGCGGCGTCATCGATTCATCGGGCGAATTGAAGCTCGACCTCGACGACGAGGGCTATTTCCATTCGGGTGATGTTGGGTCGATTGACGAAGCTGGCATGCTTTCCATCACGGGACGCATCAAAGATATGATTATTCGCGGCGGCATCAACATTTTCCCCGCTGAAGTCGAGCGCGTGTATTCCTCGAATGACGTCGTGGCCGATTGCTGCGTTGTTGGATATCCCGATCCCGAGCTGGGCGAGCGTACGTGTCTGTGCGTCATTCCCAAGCCTGAGGTCGAAATGACTACGTTTGAAATGCGCGAATTCGCGAAGGGCAAAGTTGAGAAATGCAAGATTCCCGATACGGTGCTCAAGATGGACGATTTCCCGCATTTAGGCAATGGTAAGATTGACAAGCGTGCCTTGCGCGCCCATGTTGAAGACTTGTTTGGGTCGATTGGAAGGTTCCGCACGGCTAGGAATGCGCGGTGATAGCAATGGGAATGTATGAAGAGAACGCTCACGCCATTGGAGTGGTAGACGCCTTCGCGAAGAAATACTTGACGGAAGAAAATGTGCGTCAGTGGATTAAATCGCGTGGCGTGCCCAGGTCGGTATATCAGGATTTTTATGCGTGCGAGCTCGGCTCGTACGTGAAGCCGGCCAATATTGGCGGAAAAAGCTGCGCATTTGTTGAGCGCGCGGCGATTATTGCGCGGCTTACCGAGCATGCGGGCGCGACGTTGCCGTTCTTGTCCGATATGATTTCCATGGCGCTTATGTCTACCATGCGTGAGCTTTCCCAGGAAGAGATTGCGCACGATTTCATGGTGCGCAACGGCCGCGTGTCGTTCTCGCAGGCATTTACCGAGGCGAATGCTGGCACTGATGCTTCTGCTGTTAAAACCACGGTGTCGCTTGAAGGCGGCGGCATTTATCTGGATGGTCGAAAGTCGTTCGTGTCAAATGGCCAGTTTGCGCCCGAGACGCTCGTGCTTGCGAGCGACCCAATGTTCGGCGGCGCCGACGGCGGGTTCTCGCTGTGGCTCGTGCCGCTCTCGCGTCCCGGCATCGCGACTTTCCCGCTCAATGCGGTCGGTCAGGAAATGCTTTCGGCCGCGGCAATTGAATTCCACCACGTGCGCCTAGCGCCCGAATGGCAAATTCAAACCGAGGGGCGCCTCGATTCCATGCTGAAGCGCCAATACGAGCTTGGCCGTATTCTTGTGTGCGCGTCGTCACTCGGCTTGGCGCGCGCCGCGTTCAACGATGCCGCAAAGCACGCCGCGACGCACATGGTGAAGGGGCGTTTGCTCGCGAGCATTCCTCAGGTGCAGGAAAAACTTACGAATATGGAAATCAAATTGCGCTCCATGCAATCGCTCATCGTGGATGCCGCGAATGCCGCCGATCAGAATGACGATGCGGGCGAGAGCTTGTCGCATTTGGATTCGGCGCTCATGAAATACTACGTGCCGAAGGCGGCGACCGAGGTCGCTGATGATGCCATGCAGATTTTCGGTGCCATGGGATACACCGACGAAACGCGCGTGAGCCGCATTTGGCGCGACTGCCGTGGCAACCAGCTCGCTCAGGGCAGCGACGACGTCATGGCCCACGTGGCGGCGAAATTCATTATGGCCGAGTTCATGCAGGCCGAATACGAAGAAGGGGATAGGTAGCTTTTCCTGCAATCGTCCGCGACTTTAACTGCGCATAAAACCTGCTCAATGCTCGTAGCGTTGAGCAGGTTTTTTGCGAAGTAGAGTCTATCCACGTCAATTGACTATTCTTTCTGAAGAATTTCCTGCTGAGGATGTGCGAAGTGGCAAATGCGAAGTTGCAAGCTTCCTGCCGACGGCGCCTTATGGCGGTGCTGATGTTTTCCAATCTCGTCATGGAACATGCCGAGCCTGTTATGGGACCATTGCCCGCATTGAGCTTCTGGGCGATTTCGTTGCCGAACCTGCAAACGCTACGAGCATTTAACGGGTTCGGACGTTGCGTCGTGCCGGCCCCTTAAGTCGGCACTTGCCCCAACCGCTCGCCGTGTAGCTTATGCACAAATAGAACCCCGCCGGTTACATTTCGCTCCATTTCACTATAGTGATATGTGGCGGGTAGCAATTCCCGCTTGTTTTATCGCTAGGCAGGAGTGCTTATGGAACTGATAATCTCGTTGATCATGGTGCCGTGCGTGGCAGCGCTGCTCATGCTCGTCGTGCGCGCCGACAAGGCTCGCGACGTGCTGTGCGTGGCGTTCGCTGCCGTCATCGCGCTGCTCTCCATCGCGTTCGCCGTCCAATATCTGGGCGCGGGTTCGCTGTATTTCGACCTTCCCATGAAGTACAGCCACTTCCTTGCCGTAGTCAATATCATCATCGATATCACGGTTGGCCTATACATCGTGTGCTACTCGGTGAAGTATCGCCGCGTGCTGCCGCTCGTGCTGGCAATTGGCCAAATTCTTACCACGCTGTGGTTTGAATACAATATTCAGCGCGAGGTGCAGTTCGAAAGCCAGATGCATGTTGACTCGCTCAGCATCATCATGGTGCTCATCCTGGGCATCGTCGGCACGGGCATTTGCGTGTACGCGCTTGGCTACATGAAAGATTTTCAGGCGCATCATCCCGAGCAGAAAGACCGCCGCCCGTGGTTCTTCGCGCTCATGTTCGCGTTCCTTTCTGCGATGTACAACATTGTGCTTTCCGATAACCTGTGCTGGATTTACACGGCTTGGGAAGTCACCACGCTGTGCTCGTTCCTGCTCATCGGCTTCACGAAGACCGAAGAGGCCATCAACAACGCGTTCCGCCAAATCGTCATGAACATGTTGGGCGGCCTCGCATTCCAGGCAGCAATTCTTTGGCTTGGCCTTCAGGGCCAGTCGCGCCTGTTCAGCGTGTTCTTGGAAACCGCCGCGAATGCGGCCGTCGCCAATCCCGCCGCGGCCGGCGTGTTCGTTTTGCCCGTGGCGCTGCTCGCGTTCGCCGGCATGACGAAGGCGGCGCAGATGCCGTTCCACACGTGGCTTTTGGGCGCTATGGTCGCGCCTACGCCCACCAGCGCGCTTCTGCATTCTTCCACCATGGTGAAGGCTGGCTGCTTCCTGCTCATCAAGCTCTCGCCGCTGTCCCTGGTTTTCCCCGTGGCTTCCGCCATGGTCGTGCTCATTGGCGGTCTCACGTTCTGCCTGGCTTCCTTTATGGCCATCTCGCAGAGCAACGCCAAGCGCGTGCTCGCGTACTCGACCATCGCCAACTTGGGCCTGATCGTCGCCTGCGCTGGCGTTGGCACCCCTGAAGCGGTGTGGGCGGCCATTTTCCTGGTCATTTTCCACGCTGTGGCGAAGTCGCTGCTGTTCCTGTGCGTCGGTACCGCCGAACATCACATCGGCAGCCGCGACATCGAAGACATGGACGGCCTGTTCGAGCGCATGCCGCGCCTGGCTCGCTTCATGATGCTCGGCATCATGGCCATGTTCGTGGCTCCGTTCGGCATGCTCGTTTCGAAGTGGGCGACGCTCGCGAGCTTCGCATCTTCGGGCGAAGTGCTGCTGCTCGTGCTGCTCGCATTCGGCAGCGCCGCGACGTTCATGTTCTGGGGCAAATGGCTCGGCAAGCTTGCCGGCATCGCCGCCCACGAGCAGAACGTTGAGCTCTCGGTCCATAAGAGCGAATGGTTCGCCCTCGCGCTTATGGCAGTGCTCACGGCGGGCGCCTGCATCTGCATGCCCACGCTGTCCAACCTGTTCGTTCAGTCGTTCCTCGTCGTGACCTACGGCGCCCTTGGCGCGAACATCAGCGTCGACAACATGTACATCATGTCCATCATCGCGCTCGCGGTTGTGGTTATGCTCTTCGGCACGCTTGGCATGTCGAAGTCGAAGAAAAAGACCGTGCCCGTTTACATGGCTGGCATCACCGTCAATTCCGACGAACGCCTCTTCCGCGGTTCGTTGGGCGGTGAAGTGAAGGCCACCTCGCGCAACTGGTACATGAATGAGCTCTTCGGCGAGAAGGTGCTCGACAAGCCTGCCACTATCGTGACTGCTGTGATCATGGTCGTGGGCCTGGTCGCGAGCCTTGCGGGTTCGCAGGTGGGCACCGAGAACTTCATTGGCACGTCGCTTGCCATATACATGCCGCTTGCCACGATGAACGAGGGCTTGCTGCAAACGCTGCTCGGCATCGTGCTGTTCGCCATCGCCGGCCCCGTGGTTGGCTGCTTGCTCGCGGGCCTCGACCGCAAAATCACGGCTCGCATGCAGGGCCGTGTTGGACCTCCGTTGCTGCAGCCCTACTATGACGTGCGCAAGCTCATCGAGAAAGACGACGTGAGCGTGAACACTGTCGAAGGCACCTATATCACCTTCGCACTCGTGCTCACGGTTATCGGTGGCGGCGTGTTCTTCGCAGGCGGCAACTTCCTGATGTGCGTCTTCCTCATCACACTTTCGGCGCTGTTCTTCATCGTGGCCGCGTATTCTTCGCGCTCCCCGTATTCCGAGGTTGGCGCCGACCGCGAAACGCTGCAGGTCATGGCCTATGAACCCACGGTGCTCTTCGTTGCCGTGTGCATGTTCTTGGCCTTGGGCACCTTCGATGTCGCGGGCGTCGCGACCATCGGCCTTCCCATGATCGTCGTGTGCATTCCCGCATTCCTGGCGCTTATGTTCGTGCTTACCATTAAGCTGCGTAAGTCGCCGTTCGACTTGTCGTACAGCCACCACGCGCACCAAGAGCTCGTGAAGGGCGTGACGACCGAAATGAGCGGCCGCACGCTGGCGAAGGTCGAGGTCATGCATTGGTGCGAGACCACGTTGTTCCTGGGTTGGGTCGCGATGTTCTTCATCTGGGACAACCCAGCATCCATCGTGCTCGCTGTTGTCGTGGCTGCGCTTGCGTTCTTCCTCGAGATCTTCATCGACAACAATTTCGCCCGCGTGAAGTGGCAGAAGTGCCTGAAGTGGGCATGGATCGTGGCACTGGTGTGCGGTCTTGCCAACACTGCCTGGCTCGTGTTCGCCCTTATCGCGTAAAGGAGGCTCGCTTTGAGTAACGTTTCGAAATCTCCCTGGGTCATCCATTACGACGGCTCAAGCTGCAACGGCTGCGACATCGAGGTACTCGCCGCGCTCTCGCCGCTCTACGATGCCGAGCGTTTCGGCGTCGTGAATACGGGCAATCCGAAGCATGCCGACATTCTTTTGGTCACGGGCGCTGTGAACGCGCAGAACACCGAAGTGCTGCGCGAGATCTACAACCAGATGATTGAGCCGAAGGTTGTTGTGGCATGTGGCATTTGCGCCTGCTCGGGCGGCATTTTCCACGATTGCTACAACGTCATTGGCGGCGTGGACCAGGCGATTCCCGTCGATGTGTACGCTCCCGGGTGCGCGATTCGCCCGGAGACCATCATCGACGCGGTGGTAGAGGGCATTGGCGTGCTGGAAGAGAAGCGCGCGAAGCTTGCGGAAGCTCGAAAGGGGGCTTAAGGGCAATGCAAATGGCTCAGCATTTCGAAGACATTTCGATTGACGATATCCTCAGCGTCGCAGAGCGCGAGCACGAGGCGCATTCTCGCTTCGTCCAGGTGCTTTGCATCAACGGCGAAGAAGGCATCGATCTGGTGTATTCCTATCAGAAAACGGCCGACCAGGGCTATGCGGTGCATAACTATCGCGTACACGGCGTGAAGCCTGAAACGCATATTCCCTCGGTTACGAAGTTCTACCTGGTTGCGTTCCCCTTCGAAAACGAGGCGCACGACCTTTTCGGCGTGCGGGTGGACGATATTGCGATCGATTTCAAGGGCGGCTTCTACAAGGTCGCCATGGACAAACCCATGACGGTTATTTCGCCTGCTCAGAAAGCCGCGCGTGAAAAGGCCGCGAAATTGGCCGCCGCAAAGGCCGCTAAGGCTGCGAAGGCCGCCCAAGAGGCCGTCTCGAAAGCCGAAGCGGCGGCGGGCGAGGGCACCAAGGCCGCGCCGGCCATCGATTGGGAGGCCGAGCGCGCGAAGGTCGAGGCCAAGTGCGCGAATCTTGACGCCGATAAGGCCGCCAAGGTCATGGCTGCTTTTGAGGCGAAGATGAAGAAGGCCCAGGCCGAAGCCGCCAAGGCGGCAGACGTAAAGCC
>CAKUEV010000082.1 GCA_934646845.1 uncultured Slackia sp. | reverse complement strand
TTTTTACATGCGTGGAAGGAATACCGTGCGAGAGAACGAGCATCGACAGACCATCGTATTGTTCGCGTTGGTGGTGTTGGCGTCATCGGTGGGGAATTTGGCTCAGACCGGCCTGAATGCCATGCTCGCTTCGGTATGCGCCGAGTTCGGCATCGTCGAGGGAGTGGGGCAGTGGCTCACGACTTCGTATATGCTCGTGCTGGGCATCGTCGTGCCTCTGTCCTCGTATTTCATGGGCCGATTCCGTCTTAAAGACCTCACGCTTATCTCCATCGCGTTGTTCGCCGTGGGCGCGCTCGTCTCTGCGGTTGCCCCGAGTTTCGCTGTGTTGTTTTTGGGCCGCTTGGCGCAGGCCGTTGCAGCGGGCATGCTCTTGCCGCTTGTGCAGACTATTGCCATGACGCGCTTTCCCGATGGACGCAAAGCAACCGCTATGGGCATTTCGGGCATTGCTATGGGGTTTGCGCCGAATATCGGCCCCACGATTGGCGGCGCGATGGTCGAGAGCCTTGGCTGGCGAAGCTTCTTCTGGCTGCTTGTCGCATTGACCGTTGTTGTTGGAATCGTTTGCCAGCTTGCCGTGAAGCGCCGCGACGATGCCTCGTATCCCGCGGGCTTTGACGGGCTTTCTTTCGTGCTTTCCGCGCTCGGGTTTGGTGGTTTGCTCATGGGAGCTTCGGAGGTTTCGTCGTATTCCTTCACCCATCCGTTCGTGTGGGCTCCGCTGATTGCGGGGGCTGCGTGCCTTTTCGCGTTTGTGAAGCGACAGCGCTCTTTGGAAAACCCGCTTGTCGATTTGGCTATTTTCGACAACAGGGAATTCGTTGACGGCTTTTGGGCGCTCAATTGCTTGTTCGCGTCGTTCATGGGCATTACGTTGCTCGTGCCGCTTTATGTTGAGGGCCTGTGCGGGGGAAGCGCCATGCAGGCTGGTCTCGTACTTTTGCCGGGCACGGTTGCCGCGCTTATCGCGAACCCGCTTGCGGGCCTGCTCGTCGATAAGATTGGAACGCGACCTGTCACGCTGTTTTTCGGGGTGTGCCTTGTTGTGGGCTCGTGCCTTATGGTTACGTGCGCCGCTTCGACGCCTTTGTGGGCCGTGTGCGCAATGCAGGGCGTGCGCGCGACGGGCGTTTCGGGCCTTATTGGCCCGCTTATCGCGTGGAGCTTGTCGGGGCTTCGCGGTCGCCAGATTTCCGATGGCTCGGGTTTTGGCACGGCGGCGCGCCAAGCATGCGCCTCGATCGGCTGCGCCGGCATGGTGTTCTTCGCTTGCGGCGGCGCATTGGCGGGCGAGGCGGCGTTCCATGCCGCATTCGGGCTTTCCGCCGCTTTCGCCATTGCCTGCTTCGCGATTATCGCCCTGCGCGTAAAATAAGCGAAAGAGCGCTACAATAAGCGGCGCACGACGTGCTTTGTGATATTCGACGACATCGAGAGGACGAACATGGCCACGCTCGACACCATTAAAGACATTCTTCAGGAAAACCTCGACATCGCGCCCGAGGACGTCGATGTAGATTCGACCTTCGAATCGCTCGGCGTCGATTCGCTCGATATGGTCGAGCTCATTTGCGAGCTCGAAGAGCGCCTGGACGTTGACTTCGGCGAACCCGAAGGCCTTGAGACCATGGGCGACCTCGTGGAATACGTGGACAGCCTGTAATTCCAAATAACTTTGCGACGAAGACCCAGCTCGTTTGGCTGGGTCTTTCAGTTTTGTGTTCGAAATGTGGTTGGCGTACGCCGTTTGACGTACGCGATTCAACGCGGTTGTTACGAAAACGCGCGTTGCTTCCTCGGGGACATCGCGCGGTGTTAGAGTTCGGTTCAGCGAAGGACGAACTCACGAAAGCGAGTGGTTGAGATGACCGACGAGAATAAAAACTTCCCTGGCTCTGTTGATTCCCAGGGCGCTCAGGTTCCGCAGCCCCAGCAATACCAGCAGAGTGCATACACCGCGCCCGCGCAGAATCAGCAACCCTATGGCCAGCAGCCCTATGGCCAGCAGGCCTATCAGCAACAGGCGTACCAGTACTCCGTATATGCCGCGCAGCAGGCAAGCGAGGCCCAAAACAAAGCGAACGCCAAAGCGGCCCATAAGGCTGACTCCAACATGAAGGCGGGCCTCGGCAAAACGTTCGCGGCGGGCTTTGGTGGCGCCGCGCTTGCGTTGGCGCTTGGCGCTGGCGGGTTTGCCGGCTATAACGCGCTTACGGGTGGCGACGGAGGCTCGACCACGCTTGGCTCCACGACAAGCACGGTGATTTCCGCTTCTCCCGACGATTCGGGCGATTCTTCGACGCTTGCCGAGCAGGTGGCGCAGAAATGCCTGCCTTCGATCGTGAGCATCGACATCTATACCAAGAGCTCGTCTTCGAGCTCGATGTATGGCTTCGAAATGCCTGGAACCAATGACGATTCCACGCTTACCAATACGTCGCTCGGCAGTGGCGTCGTGATTTCGAAAGACGGATACATCATCACGAACAACCATGTGGTCGAGGGTGCCGATGCCATTAAGGCGACCGTGAATGGCGTGGAATACGACGCGGAGGTCGTGGGCAGTGACTCTTCGAGCGACATCGCGGTGATTAAGGTCGATGCCGACGATTTGACGCCGGTCGAAATCGGCAGCTCGTCCGATTTGCAGGTGGGCGAGTGGGTCATGGCGCTTGGCAGCCCGTTCGGTCTGGAAAACTCAGTGTCGACCGGCGTGGTGAGCGCATTGCAGCGTTCGAATACCATGCAAGACTCCACCACGGGCGAAACGGTGATTTACCCGAACATGATTCAGACCGATGCGACCATCAACCCGGGCAATTCGGGCGGCGCTCTGGTCGATTCCCAAGGCAAATTGATCGGCATTAATTCGATGATCTCGTCGTATTCTGGTTCATCTTCGGGCGTCGGCTTCGCCATTCCTATCGATTACGCGATTGACCTTGCCCAGCAGATTATCGAAGGCAAAACGCCCACCCATGCCCAGCTTGGCGTTTCTATGGCGCAAATCAATTCGCAGATGGCGACGTATTACGATTTGGCCACCGATGAGGGTGTATATGTGGCCAACGTCTATGACGGAACCGCTGCTGCCGATGCGGGCATTCAGAAAGGCGACATCATCGTGTCTTTCGATGGCCAGAAGGTCACGTCGCCTTCCGAGCTCACGATTGACGTTCGCTCCAAAAATGTCGGCGACAAGGTTGATGTCGTCGTGAATCGCGACGGCGAAGAAAAGACCATTACCGTGACGCTTGGCAGCGACGAGAATTCATTGGGTTCAAGCTCGAATGGTGGCTCGAGCAACGGCTACGGTTCGGGTAATGGCTACGGCAACGGCTACGGCTCTGGTAACGGGTACGACTATGGCTACGGGTACGGTTACAACGGCGGCTCGGGCAACGGTTCCGGCCTGGGCGGCTTGTTCTAAGGAAATGCGGTTAGCCCATGGGTGCTTCGGCCCCGAGGGCTTGGCTAAAGCAAGCATGTCTCGTGGCGCGTGCTTTCAACAAAATGGGTGGCTTCCGCAATGGGGCCACCCATTTTCTGTCGAGATATGCGTTTAGGAGCCTGTTAAATGCTCGTAGCGTTTAACAGGCTATTGGGGCGTTTGCCAGTTTGCGGGTTGTCCTGCCATGCCGGCGCGAATGCCCTCGATAATTACGAGCAGGCCCTTTTGGAATGAGGTTTCGGAGTAGCCTTCGGCGACAGTTTGGCGCCAACGCTCATTGAAGCGCGGTTGTTCGGCAGCGGGATTCGCTTTGCCCGTGAGCATGCCGGGGACGCGCGACGTCGTCGCAAAGCGCGCCGCATCGGCCTCTGCCTGCTTGCGCGCCGCTTCAGCTTGCTCGATGCGCAAATTTTGGCGAGCACGCAATGCGAAGCCCGTAAGGTACGAGTCGGTGATGGCGATGAGCTGCACGGCGATATCTTCGGGCATTCCTTGGCCCAGATAGATAAGGCGCAGCTCGAGCATATAGGGCTCGATGCCAGGCCCGACGCATGGGTCGCACATGAGTTCAGCGAAATGCGGGGACGAAACGAAGGCTTGACGCAGCGAGAGGGTTGTGCGGATGAGCGTGTCTTCCCAGCGCTCGCCCCGTAGTGCGCGGGTGTCGACTGTTTTCAGAAAACGTTCGACCACTTCATTAAGCAAGCTCTCGCGCGAGGGGATGTAGCCGTACAGGGCCATGGCGCTTACGCCAAGTTCGTTGCCCAGCGCGCGCATTGAACACCCCTCGGTGCCTTTGTTGGCAATAAGGTTGAACGCGCACTGCACGATCTCGTCTTTAGTGAGCGTTCCTTTTTTGCGTTGTTGCTTTGCGTACGCCACGGGTTTCCTTTCTCTGCTCGGCATATGATAAACGGTTTTCTATACGATGTATAGAAAACCGTTATACACAAAGAAAGATCCTATTTGCTCATGGCGCGTCGCATGGGGCTATTGCGCGATAAGGCTTCCGAGGCGCATGCAATCGGCGCTCGCGTCATCGTCGGGGTAATCTTTCGCGATAACCGAATCGACCACAACGAGCCCCGCTTCTTCGGCGCGCTGCTCCCATAGCTCCATCCATTCGCCGTCATTCCAATCGTACGATCCGAACAAAGCGACTCGTTTGCCTTCGAGCAGCGGCTCAACGGCATCGTACATCGGCAAGAACTCGGTATCTTCCAGTTCTTCGTCACCCATTGCTGGGCAGCCGAAGGCGTATGCGTCGTATTCGTCGAGGCGCTCGGGGCCGAAATCCGTGGCGCTGATGAGGTCGGCGTTGCTGCCTTTCGCGCGAACGCCCTGTGCAACGAGGTCAGCCATGGCCTCGGTGTTTCCGGTTCCGCTCCAATATACGATTGCGATTTTGCTCATGATGTCTCCTTTTAGTAGTGAGCGCTTTTCTTCTATGCGTCGCTGAAAGCGTTTTCGCTGGATTGGATGGGGCCTAGCTGCAGCGCGGCCCCTGAGCGTGCTTGGCCGCGCGTGGCAGCGAGGCCAAGGCGCCTACACCGCGGCTCGCGCCATATCGAATATGCTTACCGCAGTGCCGCTTCGGGTATCGGCGAGGGCTTCGAGGGGTGCTCCTTGCGCGTAAAGCGCCTGGAATTCTTCCGTACAACGGCGATTGCGCTGAAATGTTTCGAGGGCGCTCTGCGGTTCCGAATACGCTTTCCACCCGCCGCAGGCGAGATACCCTGCGCCTTTTTGGGCGATGAATCCCGCCACATCGGCTGGAGGGTAGCCAAGAATGAGCCCGATTTCGTGTGGGAATGTCGATTCGCCTTGCGTGGTTTCGAGTTCTTCTCGCGAAAGCGCGGCTTTTGCCCGGCACTGGCAAACGTGATTCGGGCCATGGCCGTGGTGGTGGCCCGTGGCGCAGCAAGGAACGAATCGTTCGAGTTTGGGCCCGGGCGTGGCTTCGCGATTCGTTTGAACGCGCGTCGCGCGCGATGCGTCGGCAGCTTGGATGCGGCGCTTGATTTCCGATACGACGCCTTCGGCAGAAAGGTCTTTGAAACCACTCTGCATAAGCAGCTTGCAGGCGTGTTCATTGTCCAGAGCGTTCTCGACGAGCTCGGGACGGAATACCAAAAGCAAAACGCCTCGGGCTCGGTTTGCAAGGGGTTCTACGCGAAGATGAAACCCGGCAAGCCTTGAGGAAATCTCCGCGATGGCCGAGCTCGCTTCCTCTTCCGTGAAGTTTGTGGTGCGATAAGTGAATAGATTGGCGGGTTTCATGCCTGCGAGGGTAGGGGCGGCGTGGCGCACGAGCTTTGTTTCAAGATCGCGCACCGCCATGCCCATCGCGCGCGAATCGGGGCGCAGCGATGGCTCAAGCGAAATGATGGGTGGCAAAACTCCTCCTATCAAAATGATTCGTGTGCAAACGGCAACCGCTTCCTGTAAACAGTTACCAACGGCTAACAAATAGTGCTTATACCGTATGAGCGGCCTTTCGCCAAGTGCATTTGCGAAAAAAGTTAATCAAGGGATACAAATCGAGCAATGAATGGCGGCAATCGCGAGGGAGTGGCGCGATTCTCTTTCCGAATCTCGCGCGTTTCGTGCGTTTGCCCCAAGGAAATGCGGGTTCCATCGCTTTCGCTCTCAAGAGTGGGATATCATGAAACGGTTATGCGAACAGCCAACTTTGCAAGTTTTAATGGAAGGGCGGAACTCCATGGTTTCACGCATCTACGTTGAGAAACGACCCGGCTTTGACGTCGAGGCGCGCCAGCTCGCGGGCGAGCTGCGCACGATTCTCGGTATCGACGGGCTTTCCCGCGTACGCTTGATCAATCGCTATGACGTTGAGGGCATTTCATCTGAACTATTCGACCAGTGCGTGCCTACGGTATTCAGCGAGCCGCAGGCCGATGTCGCAACGGCCGAATTGCCCGTTGAGGGCGCGACGACCGCCGACGACGGAAGCGTGAGCGCTCCTGCGGGCGTGGCGGTGTTCGCCGTGGAATTCCTGCCTGGCCAGTTCGACCAGCGCGCCGACTCTGCAAGCGAATGTGTGCAACTCATTAGCCAAGGCGAGCGTCCCGATGTGCGCTCCGCCAAGGTGTACGTGCTCGAGGGCGAGCTTTCCGCCGCCGATGTCGACGCCATCAAGCATTACGTCATCAACCCGATTGAAGCCCGCGAGGCATCCCTTGCGCCGCGCGAGACTCTGCATATGCAGGTCGTGAACCCCGACCCTGTCGAAGTTATTGACGGGTTCATCGACCTCGACGAAGCGGGCTTGGAGGCATTCCTTTCCGAGCGCGGCTTGGCGATGGACTTGGCCGACATCACGTTCTTCCAGAGCTATTTCCAAAAAGAGGGCCGCAACCCCACCATTACCGAGGTGAAGGTTGTCGACACCTATTGGTCCGACCACTGCCGCCACACCACGTTCGGCACCGAGCTTACCGATATCGCCATCGACGACGCCTGCGTGCAGGCCGCGTTCGACAAATACCTGGCCATGCGCGCCGAACTTGGCCGCGAGCATAAGCCGGTGTGCCTCATGGACATGGGCACCATTGGCGCGAAGTACCTCAAGGCCAAGGGCATTATGAAGAATGTCGACGAGTCTGAGGAAATCAACGCCTGCACGGTGAAAGTGACCGTCGACGTGAACGGCGAAGACGAGGACTGGCTGTTCCTCTTCAAGAACGAAACCCACAATCACCCCACTGAGATCGAGCCGTTCGGCGGCGCGGCAACGTGCGTGGGCGGCGCGATTCGCGACCCTCTTTCGGGCCGCAGCTACGTGTACCAGGCCATGCGCGTGACCGGCGCGGCCGACCCCACGCGCCCGGTTTCCGAAACGCTGTCGGGCAAGCTCCCGCAGCGCAAGCTCGTGACCACCGCCGCCGCGGGCTATTCGAGCTATGGCAACCAGATCGGTCTTGCGACCGGCCAGGTTCATGAGCTCTATCATCCCGGTTATGTGGCCAAGCGCATGGAAGTCGGCGCCGTTGTGGGCGCGACTCCGGCAAACCACGTGCGTCGCGAGTGCCCGGCTCCTGGCGACAAGGTCGTGCTGCTTGGCGGCCGCACGGGCCGCGATGGCATTGGCGGTGCGACCGGCTCCTCGAAAACGCAGAACGTTGACAGCATCGAGACCTCGGGCGCCGAGGTTCAGAAGGGCAACGCCCCCGTCGAGCGTAAGATTCAGCGCCTGTTCCGCCGCGGCGACGCGTGCCGCCTGATCAAGCGCTGCAACGACTTCGGCGCTGGCGGCGTTTCCGTTTCCATCGGCGAGCTGTGCGACGGCTTGTCCATCGATTTGGATATGGTTCCCAAGAAATATGACGGCCTCGATGGCACAGAGCTGGCTATTTCCGAGAGCCAGGAGCGCATGTCGGTGGCTTTGGCCGCCGAGGACGTCGAGGAATTCATCGGCTATGCGCATGAGGAAAACCTCGAAGCCGTTGTGGTTGCCACGGTTACCGAAAGCCCGCGCTTG
>CAKUEV010000081.1 GCA_934646845.1 uncultured Slackia sp. | reverse complement strand
CAATCACAGTGTGCGCGTTATCGGCGAAATCGAACGTGGCCGTTCGACGGTGGGGATTGGCGTAATACTCGATTACGCCTTGGCCCTTGGCGTTGATTTGGAATTATCGGTAAGGGGTCGCTCATTGTGAAATTGAATGTATATAGAGAGTTCTTCGGCGACTATCAGCAAGTCGGTATGCTCTCGAACGAAACGGGAACGACGTCTTTTCGTTATGTCCCTGAATATCTTTCTTCGCAGAATGCGCATGCAATATCAAGGAAGCTCCCGCTTTCGGATATTCCGTTTGGCGCGGGTGCCACGGCGGCCTTTTTCGACGGCATCGTCCCTGAAGGTTCGCTTCGCGGAGATATCGCGAAAGTTGCTCAAATCGACCGCCGAAATTACTTAGGCGTTTTGAACCAGGTTCGCAATGAGCCAATCGGCGCTCTGCTGTTTTCCGATGAGCAGGGTGTGTCGCAATTGCATATGGGCTACGAAGAGTTGCCATCCAGCAAAATGAGGGCTCTTGCTTTAGCCCCTGCGCGGGAAGCTCTCGAAATGACTCTCGAAAGTCGCATCTCTCTAGCGGGTGCACAATCGAAGGTCGGCTTGTACCACGAGGGCGACAATCCAAATGAAGGTTGGTTTTTACCCAAGGGGTCCGCGCCGTCAACTCATATTGTAAAGACATGTTCGGACGCGTTTCCTGGCGAAACGCTATGCGAGGCGCTCTGCATGCGTGCTGCTCAACGCATGGAATTGACCGCCGAACAATGCTTTCTTATTGACGAAGGCAGGGAAAATCCGCTTCTTGCTGTCGAGCGCTATGATCGTTATTTCGCCGACGCCGACGTGCGACGCGTAAACGGCCTGCGTGTTCCGCGAAGGCTGCATCAAGAAGATATGTGCCAGGCATCGGGAATCAGCACTGCTCTTAAATACGAACCCACGGAGGCGAACTATTTAAACCTCATGTCGGCTGCGATTATGGATCAATCGGTCGATCCATTGGGGGATAGATTCATGCTGTCCTATTATCAATTGTTCGATTTTGTGATGGGCAATTGCGACAATCATTTGAAAAACTGGTCGATTTTATATTCTGCGGATTGGGAGACCGCCGAGCTTGCTCCTCTTTATGACGTAGTGAATACGACGATGTATCCGCAGCTGGCGCGAGAGATGGGCGTCTCGTTCGGTGGCAGTCGAGTAATTGACGAGGTAACTGTCGATATGGTGCTTGGTCGTCTTGCAAGCATTGGTGTCTCTAAAACCATGGCCAAAGGTATGCTCGCGGATATGCGCGATGAAGTGATTCCCGCGCTTAAGGATGCGGCGCAAAGCTTATCCGAAGAGGGCTTTCCTCAGATCGAAGGCATATTGAAAGAAATAATGCCTGGCGTCGCGCTGCGTCTATCGGTGCTGGCCTAGTTCAACCTGCTTTTGCGCGTCCGAATTGTCAACATTTCCCCAACACACGAATTTGCTGCCTCGCGCATCGCGTGCGAGGCGCTATACTTCATAAACGCAATTATTCGAACCGCGAGTCGGACGCACCTTGGGGCGCCAGCGTGCCAGCCCAGGCAAGGTGCGTCCGACTCGTTTTGCCGTTCGTCGCGCATGCGCATAAGCGCTGATAATCCACCATATTCCGAAAGGAACGCGATGTCTGAACCCGTTTTCACCTTCCGCTTGGCTACGCCCGACGACGCCGAGGTTTTGCAAGCCATCTATGCACCGTATGTCGACACCACGGTGACGTTCGAATACGTTGCCCCCACGGTGGAGGAGTTCCGCCAGCGTATCATCGATCGCGTGAGCGTGTACCCCTACATCGTGTGCGAGGAAGACGGCGTGCCTGTTGGCTACGCCTACGCGAGCCGCCTGTACGAGCGCGCGGCATATGCCTGGGCCGTTGAGCTGTCGGTGTATTTCGCGCCGAACCACCGCGGCCGCGGCATGGGTCGCAAGATTTACGACAAGATGCTCTCACTTTTGAAGCTGCAGGGCGTTCGCACGGTGCATGGCAAGGTCACCTTCCCGAACCCCGCGAGCGACAAGCTGCACAACGCCATGGGCTTCAAGCTTATGGCCACGCTCGAGAACGTCGGCTTCAAGAATGGCGAATGGCGCTCCATCAACCATTGGGAAAAGCAGATCGGCGACTTCTCCTGCGCGCCGGAGCCCATTACCCCCATCACCGAGCTCGATCCAGCAAAGGTGCAAGAGATTCTGAACGCGTAAGCGGTTTGCCGCGAGTGCGATTTCGCTGCGCGCGCGATCTGGTTGCGCTTGGGTCATATAGAGTCGCAACAAGGAACTGGCCTCGCATGATGCGGGGCCAGTTTTTGCGTTTCCTGAATGCGAGCATTTGGCACATTGGGAGCGTGTTGTGGCTACGGGTCAGAGGCGGCGGTAAGGCGGTGCGCTTAAAGCGCGCATCGCCGCCCTAGGTCTCGAAACCTGCTAAACGCTACGAGCATTTAGCAGGTTTTCGACGGCCCAGCGCACGGCGGCGCCTCGGCGCGCTTCTTGGCGGAGCAGGCACGCGTGGCCCGTTTCCAAAAACTCGCGCTTCAGCTCTATTTCGCTGCCGGGCTTCAGGCGAGAAAGGGCCGCGAATTCGTCGTCTTCGGTCGCCTCGAGCTCCTTGCGCATGAACACAAGGTCAAGCGCGATGTCTTCTTCAAGCGCCTCGCGCGCCTCGGCCTCGAGGCGTTCTTCGACCTCGGCCGGCTTCACGCCATGTTCGATGCGATACTCGCGATAGGTTTGGCCCTTGCTCGCAAGCTCGCCGCGGAATTCCTCGCGGCGCTCCTTTGTCGCCTCGTCGAGCAAAGCCTGAGGCATGGTGCCGTGCAGGCGCTGGCGAAGCGCGCGGCGCACGGCGTCTTCGGCGGTTTCGTCAGCGCCTGCTGTGATGGGCGATTCCAGATCGAGCTCCATGTCGGGCACGGGGAAGGCGCGCGTCGTGAACGTGATGGCCTGCTCCTCGTCCCAATCGTCGGGCACCACGAACTGCGGCGTGAGCAGAAACGTTACGCCCAGCGTGTCGAAGGCCTGGTGCGCGGCGTTCGCCATAACGATGCCGGCCACGGCTTGCGCCTTCTCGCGGCGAGTGAACATGGCGTCGACTTTTTCGCGCACGTGCGCATTGTCGGTTTTCAGCAGGCGTGCCATGCGAATCCATGCGCCGCGTGCGAGCACGGCGGTTTCTTCGGCGGAAAGCGACACCACGCACTCGATGGGCGAGCGGTTTTCGTCTATCACTTTGATATCCATGAGGGCTCCTTCGGGGCGCGGAGGTGCGCAAGCGGCACTCTCGGTATTTCGACAAAATGCATCCTATCACCGGGCCGCGCACCGCTTGTACGGGTGCCGCGAACTGCAACCATTCGGTTGACATGCGCGTTCGGGACGCCCGCCGTGCGATTCGGGGCGTTGCCCCATATTCGCCGTTGTTGCTGCCACCGATATCGGAGCCGTGCGTCGGCATGAAGTGCCTTCGCATGCCCAAAAAAGCACGACGGTCCTTCTCGAAACTTGATGCTCATTGCCACAAAGGCATCATGCGCGCCCGATTTCAAGCGAATTCCCAGGTGGGCCGAACCGCCTGTCATAACAGTGTCATGCGCGCTTTCGAATGCGGAGCTGTTGTCGTTCGGCTTGCCTGGCATCGTCAGTTTTTGATGAACGAGGCGAATCTGCCCGACCTGCGCTACGAATTCGGCCGTTCGCCAAAAATAGCATTTGACTTATTTTTTGCGCGGGATACTATGGTCGCTGTGAGCGCCGAGATGGAATTCTGCACCGTCTCGCTTGGCTCCGCTTTCTGTTTTGCGGCATACGCCGCGTTCATTCTGCATTTGACATAGGCGAACTGTACCTTCGTGCATGCGTGGGTCTATTTCGGCGTGCTTGTCGCGTGCTCGCATGCGAATGCAGACGCGCCGCCGCCGCTGTGTCGATGCAGCGAGAGGAAGGGCTCAAACCATATGAAGAAAACCACCATTATCAAGCGCTTCGGACGCGTTGCCGGCGTTGTGGCGCTGGCTGGCGCGCTGGCGTGCGGCCTGCTTGCGGGCTGCTCGTCGAATTCGTCGTCGAGCGACACCGACGTTCCCGCAACGGGCGAGTTCAAGTCGACCGTCATGTTCTGCGGCTCCACGTCGCTGTATCCCATTATCTCGAGCCTCGCTTCGTCGTTCACCGACGAATACGTGACCTGGGATAAGGTCAATTCCGAGCTTCCCGAGAGCAATATTTCCATCTACGTCGCCCCCGGCGGCTCGGGTGTTGGCGTGAGCGCTCTTGAGGAAGGCACCTGCGATTTCGGCATGGTGGCTCGCACGCTGAAAGATTCCGAGAAGGAAGCCCTCGGCGACTATCGCGAGTATGAGGTCGCCAAAGACGCCCTCACCGTGTCTGTGAACGCCGAAAACCCCATCGTGGGCGTGGTCGATGATATGCCCACCGATACCATTCGCCAGATCTTCGCCGGCGAAATCACCACGTGGGACCAGGTCGACGCTTCGCTGCCGGCCGAACCCATTCAAGTTTACATCCGCGACCTTTCCGGTGGCGCTTACGAGGTGTTCCAGAAGAATGTCATGGGCGATTCCAAGGTGACCGATTCGGCCACCCAGTCCGCCTCCATGACCGAGCTTGCCACCAACATCGCCAACAACAAGTGGGCCATCGGCTACGCCGGCTTCGGCGCCTACAACAAGGCGAACGCCAACGGCACCAAGCTCGTTGCCATGAAGGTTGACGGCGTGGAAATCACCGAAGACACCATCGTTTCGGGCGAGTACAAAATCCAACGCCCCGTGATGTTCGTTGGCGTGGGCGAGCCCACCGTGGCGCAGCAGGCGTTCATCGATTACATCTTCTCTGACGCCGGCATCAAGGCCATCACTTCCAACGGCTACATTCCCTCGTTCAGCACGAAGTAATGTCGCTGCAACCACATACCGGTTTGCCGAAGGTCCGCTCGCTTCATATGCGGGCGGACCGCTTTGCACACGCGTTTTCGGGCGCGCTCGCGGCGCTGGCCGTGGCGGCGCTCGTTGCCGTTATCGCGACGGTCGCGGTGCAGGCCGCGCCCGTTGTTTCGGAAGTGGGACTGCGCGAGTTCTTGCTGGGCCAGGAATGGATGCCCATCGATTTCGGCTTCGGCGCGTCGTACGGTATCGCGAACTTCATCGCGGCGACCATGGTGGTCTCTGCGCTGGCGCTCGCGATGGCGTTCGTGGTGTCGCTCGGTTCGGCGCTGTTTCTGTCGTGCGCGGCCAATGCCGCCGTGCGCGGGGCGCTCCGCTCGGCGATCGACCTGCTCGCGGGCATTCCGTCGGTCGTGTTCGGCTTTGTGGGCCTCGAGGTGGTGTCGAAGGCGTTCATTTCCGCGGGCGTGCCTTCGGGCAACTGCGTTTTGGCAGCCTCCATCGTGCTCGCGATTATGGTGCTGCCTTTCATGGTGTCGTCGATGACCGAATCGATGCTTGCGTCGAAGGCGCGCTATCTGGGCGCGTCGCGCGCGCTCGGCGTGCCGAAATGGTGCGGCGTGTACGGCGTGGTGCTGCCGGCGTCGTTCGGGAATTTGTGGCCGTGCGTCATGACGGCGTTCGCGCGCGCGATGGGCGAAACCATGGCCGTGATGATGGTCGTGGGCAACGCGAATCTGTTCCCGCAGCTGCTGGGCAAAAGCGAGACCATCGCGTCGCTCATCGCGCTTGAGATGGGCACGGCGGAAGCGGGCAGCACGCACATGCATGCGCTGTTCGCCGCGGGATTCGTGCTGCTCGTACTCGTGCTTGCGATTGATCTCGCGGCTGCGGGCGCGCAAAAGGCACTTTTGCAGCGTGCATCGCGCCGCCGTGTGGGCATGTGGGTGCTCGGCCGCGCTGGTGCAGTGTGCGTGCGTGTGTGGGCGTGTGTGGGCATGGGGCTCGTGTGCGCCGTGATCGCGTTTCTGTTCGGCTATGTGTTCGTGCAGGGCGCGGGCTGCATTTCCTGGGAATTCGTCACGCAAAGCCCGAGCGGCGCCGTGCTCGGCAGCGAGGGCGGTATTTTCCCCGCCATTGTGGGCAGCGCGTGGTTCACGGGCGTGGCGCTGGTGCTTGCTGCTCCGCTTTCGGTGGGCACGGCGGCCTATCGCGTGTTCTTCTGCAAAAGCGACTGCATAAGTTCCCTGGTTGGACGCGTGATTTCGGTTATCGCCGGTGCGCCGTCCATCGTGCTGGGCCTGTTCGCCTACGCGGTGCTCGTGCGCGATGCGGGCCTGGGGCGCTGCGTGCTCGCGGGTGGCGTGGCGCTGGCGATTATGATCGTGCCGTTCATCGAGGTGCGCGTCGAGAAGGCGTTTCGCGAAGTGCCGCGAGCCCTGCTTGTACAGGCGGCTTCGCTCGGATGCTCGAAAAGCTATGTGCTGCGTACGCTCGTGGCTCCGTATTGTCGCGGCGAGGTGCTTGGCGCCATTGTGCTGGGCGCGCTGTATGCTCTGGGTGCGGCGGCTCCGCTCATTTTCACGGGCGGCGTGGCGTTCGCGCCGCTTTCGAGCGACGTGTTCTCGCCGGCCATGGCGCTGCCGCTGCATTTGTACCTCATGCTTGCGCAAGGCACGACCATTCCACAGGTGTATGCCACGGCGTTTGTGCTCATGGCGCTCGTGCTTGCGTGCAACTTGGCCGTTTCGCTCTATGCATATATAAGGAAAAAGCGATGGATGAAATCGTAGGGGCGGCAACGCAGCTCGAGCTCGCGCTGCGCGTTGCGGAAATGAATGCGTTTTACGGCGAGCGCCAGGTGCTGCGCGATGTAGCGTTCGAGGCGCAGCGGGGCAGCGTCACGGCGGTTATTGGGCCGTCTGGGTGCGGAAAGTCGACGCTGCTCGCGTGCTTGAACCGCACGATTGAAGATGTGCCCGGCGCGCGATGGCGCGGCGACGTGCTTCTGCGCGGCGAGGAAACGGCGTGCTTGAGCGCCGATGAGCTGCGCGCTCGCGTGGGGCTCGTGATGCAGCAGCCCACGCCGTTTCCGTTTTCGATTGAGCGGAATATCGCTTATGGCCTGCGGTTTCGTGGGGTGAGGAATCGCCGGCGGTTGCGCGAGGCCGCCGAGACGTATTTGGACATGGTCGGCTTGCTCGCCGAAATCGACGGCGACGTGCGTCGCAGCGCGCTCGAGCTTTCGGGCGGCCAGCAGCAGCGTTTATGCATCGCGCGCGCCTTGGCGCTCGAGCCCGACGTGCTGCTGCTCGATGAGCCGTGCTCGGCGCTCGACGTGGCGAGTTCGGCCACAGTTGAGGCGGCGATTGGCGAACTGAAGAAGTGCTGCGCGGTGGTTGTGGTGACGCATAATTTGGCACAGGCGCGCCGTATTGCCGACAGCGTGGTGTGCATGGATGCGGGCAGCGTGGTGTGGCAGGGCGACTGCGCGGAGCTTTTCGAGGAAAAGCGCGAGTCGGTGCTCGCGCCGCTGTACGGAAGCGAGCTTCTTTAGGGCGGTGCACCTTCTCTTCTGCACGCAATGCGTTGTTTTCCCAGATGATGGCTTTTGCCCCTTGCTAACGTGGTTGCAACGCAGTACAGTTCTAGAAATGCATAAATATGCTAAAACCTGCATAGAAAGCCGCAAAATGAACGAACCCGTGCATACATTCCGTCTTGCTACGCCCGACGATGCCGAGGCTTTGCTGAAAATCTACGAGCCTTATATTGCCACCACGGTCACCAACGAGACCCAGGTGCCCGCGCTCGGCGAATTCCGTCAGCGCATCGTCGACCGCGACGGCGCGTATCCCTACATTGTGTGCGAGGAAGATGGGCGCCCGGTGGGCTATGCCTATGGCAGCCGTCTGTTCAGCCGCGCGGCGTATGCGTGGTCGGCGGAGCTTTCGGTGTATTTCTCGACCGACCATCGCGGGCGCGGGCTCGGCCGTGCGATTTACGGCAAGCTGTTCGGCCTGCTCGCGCTGCAGGGCGTGCGCACGGTGGTTGGCAAAGTGGTGTGTCCGAACGAGAAAAGCGACCACCTGCACGAAAAAATGGGCTTTGAGCTGGTGGGCATGCTGCGCGCGGCAAGCTGGAAGCTGGGAGCGTGGCACGACGTGCACCTGT
>CAKUEV010000080.1 GCA_934646845.1 uncultured Slackia sp. | reverse complement strand
AAATAGGGAAATAGAATAATAATGCAAAACCATCCTAATCAAAGGAGCCTCGGCTCCATGTTTCAAAGGGGGACGCTATGTCGTTTGGAACCGTCGCGTCGACGGTGGTGGTGCTCGCGATTCTCGTTGGCCTCATCGCCTTCCTCGCATTTTTGAAGAAGAAGGGCAAGAGCTTCACGTTCCGTGTGTTCACGGCGCTTGGTTTGGGCGTGGTGTTCGGTGCGGGGATCCAGCTTGTGCTCGGGCTTGGCACCGATGCGACCAAGACTGCGCTCGATTGGATGAGCATTGTCGGCCAGGGTTACATCAACTTGCTGAAGATGCTCGTTATGCCTCTGGTGTTCGTGGCTATTGTCGGTGCTTTCACGCGTGCCGAAGTGACCGATAACCTTGGCAAGATTGGTGCGGTCGTGCTCGTCGTGCTGCTCGCGACGGTCGCCATCGCTGCAATTGTTGGCTGGGCCGTTATCGCGTTTTCTGGCTTGGCGGGCGCAAGCTTCGCCGATGGCACGGTTGACCCGACCAAGCTCGCGACGCTTCAGGACAAGCAGGAAACCGTCGCTGCGCTCACTATTCCGCAGGAGTTGCTCAGCTTCATTCCGACGAACGTGTTCGCCGATTTCACTGGAAGCCGTTCCACTTCCACCATCGCCGTCGTCATTTTCTCGGCAATCGTGGGCGTCGCTTATTTGAAGCTTCGCGACAAAGATTCCGAGCAGGCTGAATTCTTCAAGAAGTTCATCGATGCGCTGTACGGCATTGTGATGCGCATCGTGAACATGGTTTTGTCGCTGACTCCTTATGGCGTGCTCGCCCTTATCGCGAACTTCATGGCGAAAAGCGATTTCGCGGCTGTGCTTGACTTGGGTAAATTCGTCATTGTCTCGTACATTGCCCTTATCACCGTGTTCATCGTGCACCTTCTTATTGTGGCAGCAAACGGCGTGAGCCCCATTACGTATGTGAAGAAGGCGTTTCCGGTTCTGAGCTTCGCGTTCGTTTCTCGCACGAGTGCGGGCGCGTTGCCCATGAATATCGAAACGCAGCGCCATGCGCTCGGCGTCGATTCCGCTACGGCGAATTTCGCGGCAAGCTTCGGCATGTCTATTGGCCAGAATGGTTGCGCGGGCATCTACCCCGCCATGCTTGCTACGATCATCGCCCCGACGGTCGGCATTAACGTGTTCTCGCCGGAATTCGTGGTCATGCTCGTCGCGGTTATTGTCGTGAGCTCCTTCGGCATCGCAGGCGTTGGCGGTGGCGCGACGTTCGCCTCGCTTATCGTGTTGGGCACGCTGGGCCTGCCTATTGAAATCGTGGGCATTCTCGCTTCCGTTGAGCCGCTCATCGATATGGGCCGCACGGCGCTCAATGTGAGCGATTCCATGGTTGCGGGAATTACGTCATCCCGCGTCAATGGCGGCTTCAATCGCGATGTGTTCAATGATTCCGAAGCTCAGGTGAGCTCTGCGGGTGCCATTGAGGCGTAATTTCATTCTTTATTTTGTTAGGTGAACGTTTGTTGACGCCGCCAAAGCCCCGTCCGGAGTTTTCCGGGCGGGGCTTTATAATTCCATATGTTTACGCTTTCGCCCCTTGGGGCGTTGAAAGGGGATTCTCGTTTCGTTATGTCGAACGTATTTGTGAATAACGCGCTTACCAGAACCATTAGCCAATGGTGGAACCGTTTGCTCGGTGCTGCGAAAGACGGCTCGTTTTCCGATCAGGACGAGATGTACGCGTCGCACCGCACATCGCGCGACTACGTTTGCAATATGTTCGGCATCGCCACATGGGGCATGGTTTTCCCCGTGCTCACCGTTGTTATTACCCAGCTCACAAACGCCGAGCTCGCGGGTATGTTTTCGCTTGCGTTTATCACCGCCACGCTGCTCATGATGATTGGCAATTACGGCGTGCGCACCTACCAGGTGTCCGATATCGACGAGCGTCATTCGTTCGCCGATTACGAGGTAAATCGCTTCATCACCTGTGCGGCCATGATGGTCGTGGGCGTGGGGTACTGCATGGTGCGCGGCTACGGCGGCGATATGCTCACCATTTCAATCGGCGTCTACTTTTATCGCATGATCGACGCGCTTGCCGATGTGTACGAAGGCCGATTGCAGCAACAGGACAAGTTCTACCTGGCCGGCATCTCGCAAGCCGTGCGCTCGGTGCTCGTAGTGCTCCTTTTCTCGCTTGCGTTGCTTATCACACGCAACGTTGGCGTTGCGAGCATCGTCATGGCCGTTGTCGCGGCGTTGACGTTCGTGTTCCTCACGTTTCCCTTGGGTCTTATCGAAACGCCGAAATCGCCACGCTGCACTTTTGAGAGCATCGTGGTTATTTTCAAGCAGTGCTTCCCGCTGTTTCTGGCGCTGTTCCTGTTCAACCTTATCGAGAGCATGCCGAAGTTCGTGATGGAAGGCGTGCTTCCTTACGACAGCCAGCTCTACTTCAATGCGCTGTACTTCCCGGCCCAAGGCATCATGCTTGCAATTCAGCTGGTGTATAAGCCGCTGCTGGTTCGCCTTACGAAGGAATGGGCCGACCCGAGCCGCCGCAAGCGATTCGATTTGGCGTTCTTGGCCATGATGGGCGTTGTGCTCGCATTCACGGGTGTGACGGCGGTTCTTATGGGCTGGATCGGCATACCTCTTATGAGCTGGATTTACGGCTTGGATTTCGAGCCCTATCGAGGCTTGGCCTACGTCATGGTCGCTGCTGGCGGCGTGACTGCGGCGGTCGACTTCCTGTATCAGGTCATTACCGTGCTGCGCCGTCAGGGCGACGTTACGAAGCTTTATTTCATCACGTTCGGCTTCTCGGTTTTCGTGCCCATCTTGCTCATCAATTTCACGGGCTTGCCGGGTGCCGTAATCGGCTACCTCATCGTTATGGCGATTCTGCTCTCGCTGCTCGCTATGGAGTACATCACGATTCGCGTGCAATTCAGCCATGGCGCAGTGTGGCAAGAAGACGACGAGGCTTCGGGCCGCACGCCGACGTTGCCCGTGAACCCCGCTATGTCGGGCCGTATCGATATCTCTCAGGCAGATGCGCTGCGAATTCGCCAGAAAACGAAGAAAGCCATGCACAGCGCTCGCGAGCAGGTTAAAACGGGTAAAACGAACGTGGTTCGCTCGCGTGGGTCGCATGTGGAATCGGCCGATGGGCCAGCTCGAACGACTCGCACGCGCGGCTATACCGGGCAAGCCTCTCAGCGCGTGCGCGTTTCGGGGGCTACCGTCGCCTCGTCGAGGGTTTCTTCCGACGCCGAAGCACGCGAGCGCGAGCGAAAGGCGCGCGTTCGTGCCCAGCTTATGGAGCAGGCTGCGAAAGAGAAGCAACGCGCTTCCGAAGTGAGAGAATATGAGGACGACACGCAGGCGCTCGCCGGCAGGCACGCATCGCGCCAGCGAGTCGTGCATACGCGGCCTTCGAAGAACGCATCGAGCCACGGCCGCGATACGCGCGGCAAGCATCAGCGTTAAATGCGTAAGCCTCGCAGGAAGGAACACATGATGGCTTATATTCCCGTAGCGCAAAACACCCCCTGGCAGCAAACCGATGAGTTCGATATGTCGAAAACGGCTGTGCTCGTCATCGATGTTTTGGGTGGCGAAGGGGGAGCGACGCCGGGTCTTGAGGGCATGGCTTCGAACAGCGTGAAAATCGTGAAGGCTGCTCGCGCAAAAGGGCTTCCGGTCGTGTTCTCGTGCGACGCGCATATTCCTGGCCTCGACAAGGAATTGGAGCTTTGGGGCGAGCATGGCATTGTGGGCAGCGACGCTGCGCAGCCTTTGGCCGAGTTCGACGTGCAGGAAAGCGATTTCGTTATCTCGAAGCGCCGCTATGACGGTTTCTTCCAGACTGATCTTGATTTGACGCTGCGTGAGCTGGGCGTTGATACGCTTATCGCTGTCGGCTGCGACACGAATATCTGCGTGCTGCAGACGCTTGCCGGTGCGTATTTCCGCGGGTATAAAACGATCGTCCCCGCTGACGCCACCGCGACGTTCCTTGTTGGAACCCAGGAAGGCGGCCTTGAATACTTTACGCGTTGCTACGACTCGCGCGTGACAACGACCGAGGCTGTTCTGGAAAAGCTCCAGTAACCAGTAAGAAGCAACTCGTCAATCGGTTTACCGGTTCGGAATAACGCCCGCAGGTGCGCCCGCTCTTGGGAATGCCTGCGGGCTTCTTTTTTCTCGACCCGAATGGTCGCTTCCATAAAAAAGGGCGTTGAACTGCGACAACGCCCGAGATCGGACGCACTTTTCGTCCTATGAGCTAGTTTTTCTAAGCTATGTTTCCCATCTAAGCCTTTATTTCTTCAATCCCGTCTCGTAGAGGGCAAGGATTTCAGCTCGATTATGCGTGTCGCATTTGCGGTAGATATTGCGTACGTGCGTTTTCACGGTCGCTTCTGAAATGAAGAGATTCTCTTGGATGTATTTCAATCCATGGCCCGTGAGCCACATTTCGCATACTTCCGATTCTCGGGGCGACAGCCCGTAGTGCTCGCAGAATTCGCGAATGGCGTCGCGCGAATCTTCAACGGGGGTTTCCTCGACGTGCACGCTGCTTTCGTCTGCTTCGATGTCGAAGTCGAGCACGAACTGGCCTTCCGAGAACATGAGTCCCACGGTCAGAACGATGAACATGAGCACTACTGCGACAAAAATGGTCGAATGTCCTGCACAAAGCGGTGCCACGATATGTCCCGAAACATTGCCGGCGCATTCCGCGAACCAGCCTATGATGAACACAACCATAGGCTTCGCGGGGCTTTTTTTCGCGATAAGCAGAAGCATGATCCACATAAGCACGTCTGCTGTGATGAAGCCCGAGAACACCATCGACAGCGGCACTTTTTCCGAATTGGAGAACAAAAAGACGAGCGCCGCGAAACTTGCGAGCATCACCTTGTAGAGAATCGTCATGTCGACTTTGCTGCGCAGCGTCAGCGCGCTTACGGCGAAGAAGACAAAGATGATAACGGGAATAATGAGGAATTTGATTCCGAAATCGAATGGCGGCTCGCTTGCCGGTATGAGGGCCCCGATGGACCCCAGCGCGAAAAAGGTGATGAAAAGCCCGGCGAGCGTGCGCCATTTCACGGATTCTTTGACATTGTCGATGAGCGAGTGGGCCGTTTCGGTGGCGGACTCGGGATCGCCGGCAACAGCATGCGGCTTTTCAACAAGGGAATGGGGCATAAGCGCAAACGAAGCGATCGGGAGCGCGGCGAGCAGCAATGCAGAGATGTCGAGCGGGACCGCTGCTATTACGAGGCATAAAATCGCCGCGAAAAGAAACGAGCATCCCGCAAGAAGCACCACATCGCGCGTGCTTAAGCGGGCGTAATTCTCGAACCACGAAGCGACGATGCCGATAAAGCAAAAGCCCGATAGCAAAAGGCCGAATAGGGCAACGGGCGACGATGGAAATATCGGGTACGCGTACAGAAGCGTTCCGATAGAAGCGCCCAGGGCGAAGAGGAACGAAAGCATCTTGCGGCCCGCGATCGTTTGCAGTTTGGGCGAAGCGAGCAGCAGCATAAGGCCGCAAAGCGCCCCTGAAAGCATCGAGCCGCTTACGACGATCGTTGAGTCATGCGCGCCAAAAAGCGGCACGAACAGCAGCATGAATGACCATGCGTTCGTAAGGCCGTATCCAATAAATCGAATGTGGCGAATCGGGTTCGCCATCATCGCGTTGTGTTCCATATTCCCTCCAATACCCAACGAGACATTATGCCATATCGTTGGTTCCCCTCATGAAAGTAAAGCTGCCACATCGCGCCTTGCGAGGGCGGGGCGGCAGCGTGGTTCGGCATTGGCATCACAAGGAATCGGATTTGCGCAAAGCGTTCTAGATAACGTAATTATCGCCCGATTGGTACGGCGCAACCAAATCGGCCACGGTGATTCCGTCGAGGTATTCGTTCACTACGTCGTCGAGGCCTCTCCATAACGACACCGTGCGGCAATCGATCATGCGGGGGCACGACTCGGCGTTCGCCTCAAGGCATGCGACGGGCGCGAGCGAGCCTTCGGTCAGGCGCAGCACTTCGCCTATGGTGTATTGGTCGGGCTCGCGAGTAAGTCGGTATCCGCCGCCTTTGCCGCGCAGGCCGACGAGCATATTGCTTTTCACGAGCGACTTGATAATGCTTTCCAAGTATTTCTCGGAAATGTTTTGGCGTGCTGCGATTTCCTTCAGCGGGATATATCCATCGGTTTGATGCTCGGCGAGGTCGATCATAACGCGCAGGGCGTAGCGGCCCTTGGTTGAAACCATCATGGCAAGCCCTCCTTACAGGCGTAGTGTGAATGCATCGTGTCATGTATCAAACCTATTATATACAGGGTTGATAGGATTATATGAAAAATGTTGAGACGCATTCGGTTGGTAGAAAAAAGTTCGTGGGCGCTTGACACGCGTGGTTCAAATCGTAAAATACCGTTATACCTACAGGAAAGGTGGGAATATGGAAATGAAGCATTGGAAGAGGGATGGCGTGGCGTCGTGCGCTGGCGAGCGATGTCGATGTTTGTGCTCCAGCGAACGGTAGGTTCGCACTCGTTTTGTTTTCACCCCACTTTATAAAAGGAGATTCCCATGGCTGTATACACCTCTATCGATCAACTTATCGGCAACACGCCGCTTCTGGAGCTCAGCAATATCGAGAGGAACCTCGACCTGAAGGCCAAGGTGCTCGTAAAGCTCGAGTACTTCAACCCTGCGGGTTCTGTGAAGGATCGTATCGCGAAGGCGATGCTTGACGATGCCGAGGCTGCGGGCAAGCTGAACAAAGATTCCGTGATTATCGAGCCCACGAGCGGCAATACGGGTGTCGGCTTGGCTTCGGTTGCTGCGGCTCGCGGCTATCGACTCATCATCACGATGCCCGAGACCATGTCAGTCGAGCGTCGCTTGCTCATGAAGGCTTACGGTGCTGAACTGGTGCTTACCGATGGCGCCAAGGGCATGAAGGGCGCTATTGCGAAGGCGGAAGAACTCACCGCCGAGATTCCGAACAGCTTCATTGCGGGCCAGTTCACCAATCCCGCAAATCCCCAGGCCCATATCAAAACCACGGGTCCTGAAATTTGGAACGATACCGAGGGCAAGGTCGATGTCTTCGTTGCGGGCGTGGGCACGGGCGGCACGGTGACCGGCGTTGGCACATATCTGAAATCCCAGAACCCCGATGTGAAGGTTGTCGCTGTTGAGCCTGCGAGCTCTCCCGTGCTTTCGAAGGGCACCGCTGGCGCCCATAAAATTCAGGGCATTGGCGCAGGCTTTGTGCCCGATACGCTTGACACGAGCGTCTACGACGAGGTCATCGCCGTTGAAAACGACGATGCGTTCGAGACTGGTCGTCTGGTTGGCCATTCCGAAGGCGTTCTCGTGGGTATTTCCTCTGGCGCTGCCGTCTGGGCCGCGATTGAGCTTGCCAAGCGTCCCGAAAACGAAGGCAAAACCATCGTTGCCCTTCTTGCCGACACGGGCGAGCGTTACCTCTCCACTCCGCTGTTTACTGAATAGCTGCCGTTGAAACGAAATGAAAGCCGCGATTGCCTATCGCGGCTTTTTTGTTTGCCGAAATGAATTATGCTTGCTGCTGATATTCGACACCGTGGCGCGATGCTTTGCATTGCGCATTCGATTAAGGACCACCATGCAAGAGCCTGTTTGCAATGCCTATTTGGACAACGCTGCAACCACGCCCGTTATCGATGAGGCGATTGAGGCGATGAATGACGTGTTGCGCCATGCATGGGGCAATCCGTCTTCGCCTCATAGGGTGGGCTCTGCTGCGAAAGAGGTGCTCGAGCAATCGCGCGCCACAATCGCCGAATGCCTAGGCGTCGATGCCGACGAGATCTTCTTTACCTCTGGTGCGACCGAGGCGAATAACCTTGCCGTGCGCGGGGCTTGCATGGCGCGCAAAGACGAATCGCGCCGCATTGTGACGTCATCCCTCGAACACGCCTCTGTCACGAGGTCGATTCGTGGCATGCGACGCGAAGGCTGGGATGTTGAGCATATTGAAGATGTCGCGGGCAATTTCGACATGGAGCAGCTGCACGGCGCCTTGCTCGAGCCCACGACGCTTATTTC
>CAKUEV010000079.1 GCA_934646845.1 uncultured Slackia sp. | reverse complement strand
GTATTACGGCCCTCGCGACGGTGATGCTCTTCGGATATTCGGTCGCAAGCGCTCCCTGGCACATCTATCTGCTCGCTGCGCTTTCTGGCACCATCATCACCGCCGGCGCGCGCCTGTTCGTTTCGGTCATCATCACGAACTGGTTCAACTTGAAGCGCGGTTTTGCCGTGTCGTTGGCGCTGTGCGGTTCCGCGTTCGGCGGCGCAATTCTCTCGCCGATCGTTGGCAATATCATCGCCACCTCTGGCTGGCGCTTCGCTTTCGTGGTGCTTGCAATCATCTGCTTGGTCGGCTCGCTTCCCATCGCTGTGATTTTCTTCCGTTCGCATCCTTCCGACAAGGGCCTGCAGCCTTATGGCGCCGAGCTTTCTGAGGAAGAAATCAAAGCAATCGAAAACAAGGGCAAGAAGAAGGTCGCGCAGGTCGACCCCGAGGTTACGGTTGCCGTTGGCTGGAAGGTTATGAAGAAAAGCGCCGCGTTCTGGCTGCTTGCGTTGGGCTTCATGCTGGTTGGCGCAATCAATGCGATGATCGTCGTGAACACGATTTCGAACATGACTTCCGTCGTCATGAATGGCGAGACTATCGTAACGGGCGGCCATGATATCGCCTGGGCTTCCACGGTGCTTTCCGCCGAATTGGTGCTGGTCGTGTTCTGCAAGGTTGCGCTCGGCTCGATGTATGACCGTCTTGGTCTCATTCCTTCGACCATCATCGGCGCGTTCACGTGCTTCGCGGCGAATTTCTTCATGATCTTCAACACGACCGACTGGGGCCCGATTCTTGCCGCGGTGTTCTTTGCGTTCGGCACGTGCGTATGCACCGTTGGCCCTTCGGTTATGATGACGAAAGAATTCGGCCGCCTCGACATCGGCAAGGCCACGAGCATTATGGTCGCCGTGCAGAGCGTTGGCGGCATTATGGGCGCCATCGTTTCCGGCCAGGCTTTCGACGCGGCTTTGAGCTTTACGCCCGCCTGGATTTTCGGCATGGTGATCTCGGTCATCATGGGAGTGTGCATGGTTGCCTCGGTGAAGCTCGCGCGCAAGCTTGTTGCGAAGCAAATTGCCGCTGGTGCGCCTCGCGTCGATGAAGAAGGCAAAATCATCGAAGGGTCTGTGGCCGCCGCTTAAGAGCTGCCAGCTCGATGGGCGACGCGAGTCTCAACATGCCGGTGAAAGGTGGGAGTGCCTCGATGCGCTTCAAGAGCGTTTCTCTATGAGCCGCTTTGCGCGGTTGAGGTGTTGCCTCGTTGCATATTCTGCTGCATTTATCGAAAAGCCGTCCTAAGGGGCGGCTTTTTTAGCGCAGAGAGTTGGTTATTGG
This sequence comes from uncultured Slackia sp., assembly GCA_934646845.1. Lineage (GTDB taxonomy): Bacteria > Actinomycetota > Coriobacteriia > Coriobacteriales > Eggerthellaceae > Slackia. The sequence continues at coordinate 6,865 of CAKUEV010000079.1, read as the reverse complement.
ATATACTTCTAGAGTTTGCGTTCTGTGACGCAATGCGTTGTTCTACTTATGTATATAGAGAGGTTTTCGATGGCTTCTAACGAGCAAGCCGCACCTGCGCGCGAGCATTTTGCATCGCGTATCGGCTTTCTGCTTATCGCTGCAGGTTGCGCGATTGGCCTGGGCAATGTTTGGCGTTTTCCCTATATCGTCGGCGAGTACGGCGGAGCTGCATTCGTGCTGCTGTATCTCATCTTCCTCGTGATTCTTGGTTTGCCCGTTATGGTTATGGAATTTGCGGTGGGCCGCGCGAGCCAGAAGAGCGGCGCGCTTGCGTATGACGTTTTGGAGCCGAATCGCCGTTTCCACTGGTTTACGTGGTGGGGCCAAATCGGCTGCTACGTGTTGCTCATGTTTTACACGACGGTTGCAGGCTGGATGCTCGCGTACATTCCCAAAATGGCTTCGGGCGAGCTTTCCACGACCGATCCCGATGCAATCGCCGCGACGTTTTCGGGTATGCTGGCCGACCCCGCGCAGCTCATCGGATGGATGGTCGTCGTTGTGCTCATCGGCTTTCTCGTGTGCCGCTTGGGCCTGCAAAAAGGCGTTGAGCGCATTACGAAAGTCATGATGGCCGCGCTCTTTGTCATCATGATTGCGCTGTGCATTCGCACGGTTACTCTGCCGGGAGCGGGCGAGGGCATCGCGTTTTACCTTATTCCCGATTTCGGCAAGCTGTTTGCCGGCAATACGCCTGCTGAGCAGTGGGCGACGTTTGGCCAGGCGGTCTACGCCGCAATGGGACAGGCGTTCTTCTCGCTGTCGCTCGGCATTGCCGCAATGGAAATTTTCGGTAGCTACATTGGCCGCGAGCGCAGCCTGACGGGCGAGGCCATTTCGGTTACGGCGCTCAACACTGTCGTTGCCATTCTTGCCGGCCTCATCATTTTCCCTGCATGTTTCGCGTATGGCGTCACGCCCGATTCGGGCCCCTCGCTCGTGTTCGTTACCCTTCCCGCCGTATTCGCGGAAATGCCTCTGGGCAATGTATGGGGAGCGCTTTTCTTCGTGTTCATGAGTTTTGCGGCTCTTTCCACGGTTATCGCCGTGTTCGAGAATCTCGTAAGCTGGACGATGGACAAATTCGGCATGTGGCGCAGCCGTGCTGTCACCATAACCGCTATTTTGCTCGTGCTGCTGAGCTTGCCGTGCGCACTTGGTTTCAATGTGCTTTCGGGCATCGCGATTCCCGCGATCGGCGATATTCAAAGTATCGAAGATTTCGTTGTCTCGAATAATATGCTGCCGCTGGGCGCCCTTGTCTTCGTGCTGTTCTGCACGCAGAAATTCGGCTGGGGTTGGGATAATTTCCTTGCCGAAGCCGATCAAGGCAAAGGCGTGAAATTCCCCGCCTGGGCAAAACCGTGGATTAAATACGGCATCCCCGTGCTCATCGTGGCCATTTTCATCATGGGCTACGCCAGCATCTTCGCTTAAAAACTTCCGCATCTAACGACCCCGCCTCTGCGGGGTCGTTTCGTATTCTTCCTGCACCATAAAGTTTTGACCGTGCGACGCTGCATGTGGCCACGGCTCGCTACCGCCTTATGCCCTTCGGCCACTGCGCTATGCGCACGCCTGGCTTCGTTTAGCTATGAAATGAAGTGCGCGAGTGAACTCAGACGGTCGCTATTGGCGGCGCACGGTCAAAAACCGGCAGAAAGCATGACCACAAGAATAAGCCGATTTGCAATCGAAATCCTCGTCCAGGTCTCCCATTGAACGAATCTCGCCCTTTTTGACGACGGCGCTCGGGAAGGCTTGCGCGAGACCCTCTGCGTTCAAATGAGGGTTTCATCAAAAGTTGAACGCAGCGAGGTGAGCGCATAGTGAGTCAAAGGCGAACGGTAGCGAACCGTGGTCTCGCGCAAGCCTTCCCGAGCGCCGTCGCCAAAGCTACGATTCGTCTCAATTCACCATTTCTTCGCATCGTCCAACCCTCGATTTGGCGGCAGTTATACCTTTGGCGTACAATAACACATTGTTGATTTACGTCCGTTTTAGTGGACGTCTGGCCAAACTGCCATTTTTCTGCGGCTCGCATTATGCGATAGGCGGTTGGTCTTCGAACGCACACTGCGTTCTCTTGTATGGATGTTGCATTGCGCTGGCGCGCGTTGGTGCTGCCGGGCGATGTGTTCATTGGAATATCGAAACGCCGTGTGACTTTAAGGTCGCCACTATGCGCGTTTCACTATGCTTAAGGAGCGAATGAAACTTGACTAACGAACAGAACTCGCCGGAGCAGTCTTCCGGCACGCTTGGCGGTGCCATTGCTGCTGCCAAGTCGTCTGCGGCAAAAAACGGCGCTGAAGGTACCGACGGCTCGAAAACCCGCAGCCGCTCTCGTGGTTCGCGCGGGGGCCGTGGCCGCGGTCCTAAGAAAGACGCCGCACAAAACGGCAACCAGCAAGACGCCAAGGCCGCCTCTGCCAACCAGGCCGAGCCGTCATCGAAGGCTTCGAATGGGAATCGCCGTCGTTCCACGACGCGCACCAAGCACGTCTCGCTCGAGCATAAGCGCCCGCAGCTTACGCCGGGCTCTGAGCTTGAGCCCGAATCGTTCAACAAACCGCGCACGCGCAAGCCTCGTTCTGGCAACAATTCTCGCCGTGCGGTGAAGAACAACCCCGATGTGACGTTGAAGATCATTCCGCTTGGCGGCCTCGACGGCATTGGCAAGAACATGACCGTCATCGAGTGCGGCGACGACATGATCCTCGATGACGCCGGCCTCATGTTCCCCGACGATGACCATCCGGGCATCGACCTTATTCTTCCCGACTACACGTATGTGCTCGAGAATGAGCATAAGCTTCGCGGCATCATCATTACCCACGGCCATGAAGACCATACGGGTAGCTTGCCGTACCTCATGAAGGACCTCACCAAGAAGGTTCCGATTTACGGCACGAAGATGACGCTCGGCCTTATCGAGGGCAAATTCAAAGAGCATCGCATCAAGGCGAAGCTGTGCGAGGTCAATCCTGGCGACGAGATGAAGATCGGCAATTTCGTGGTCGACTTCTTCGCGGTGAACCACTCCATCCCGGGCGCGCTCGGCGTGTTCTTCCAGTCCCCGGCCGGCAATGTGCTGCATACGGGCGACTTCAAGCTCGACCAGAGCCCGATTGACGGCGTTCGCACCGACTTCGGAGCACTCGCGCGTTTCTCGAAAATGGGCGTCGACCTCATGATGAGCGATTCGACGAACGCCACGAACCCGAATTTCACGCCTTCTGAGGCTGAAGTTGGCAAGGCGTTGCGTCCCATTATCGAGAACGCCAAGGGCCGCGTCATTATCGCGAGCTTTGCAAGCCATATTCACCGCCTGCAGCAGATCGCCGATGCGGCTGTCGCGTCTGGCCGCAAGGTCGTGGTCACGGGCCGTTCGATGATCCAAAACACCGATATCGCGCGTCGTTTGGGCTACCTGAAGATCCAAGACGTCGATCTTATCGATGCCTATGACCTGAAGGGCATTCCGCCCGAGAAGGTCGTCATTATGTGCACGGGCAGCCAGGGTGAGCCGCTTTCGGCGCTTGCTCGTATCGCGAACGGCGAGCATAAAACCATTCAAATCGACGAAGGCGATACGGTCATCATTTCCGCGACGCCTGTTCCTGGCAACGAGAAGGCCGTCACGCGCATCGTGAACCAGCTTTCGAAAATCGGTTGCGATGTATGGGACAAGCATCGCGCTATGGTTCACGTTTCGGGCCATGCGAGCGCCGAAGAGCTCAAGCTCGTGCTTTCCATCGTGCAGCCGAAGTACTTCATGCCGGTGCATGGCGAATCGATGCATCTTCGCGCTCACGCGAACCTCGCTCAAGCCACGGGCGTTGATCCGAGCCATATTTTTATGTGCGAGAACGGCGACACGCTCGAGATGACGAACGGCGTCGTGAAATTCGGAGAGCCTGTCGAAAACGGCATCGTCTATGTTGACGGCCTTTCGGTGGGCGACACCTCGAAAGACGTGCTCGATGAGCGCACGACGCTTTCCAATTGCGGCTTCGCCTGCATTTGCGCCGCCGTCGACCACAAGCGCCACCAGATTTTGGGCAATGTGCGCGTCGAGATGCACGGCATCACGGGCGGCGACGTCGCCGAGCTTCGTCGCGAGGCGACCGACGGCGTCAAGTGCACCCTGCGTCGCAGCGTGGAACGTGGCGTGAAGGGCAAAGACCTCGAGAAGGCGTGCCGCGATTCACTGCACTCGCTTCTGTGGGATCGCACGAAGCAGCGTCCCATGGTCATTGCGACGATTATCGAGGTATAAACGTTTCGCGGAATGAACATTCCGCTACGCTATAATTCAGGTTTCGCATGTCAGTGCAAGCCGTATGAACTTTTCGGCCGGGTTGCCCCTTTTAGGCAACTCGGCCGCTGCCGAATTTATATGCATCGTAAACGCAGTATTTGAAGGAGCACGCCATTGGCCCGCGGTTCAAAGACGAACACCGCACAATCGAATAGCGCCAAGGGCGCTTCAGCCCAAAGGAAAAAAGGGAAAAACGACGCTGAAGAGCGCGTCGCGCTTAAAGACGCTCCGTCTCGCGGTAGGGCGCGCGCCCGCGCTGCCGAAGAGGAGGCCTCTTTTGAGGAGTTCGATTGCGAGCCGCGCATTTTCGACGATCGCACCAAGCGCGACATCGCTGGCGTTATTGTCGCCGTGGTTGCCGTGGTGCTTTTCCTGGCCGTCGTCTTGCAGCCGTCCGGCTTTCTGACGAGTGCTCTTTCGAGCGCGTTGCATCTTTCGCTTGGAATTGGCGCGTATGTGCTGCCGTTCATTTTGGTTATTGTGGGCGCGAGCCTCATTGTGCGCGTTGACCGTGCCGATTTGCCTATTCGCTTGGGCGTGGGGCTTGCGATGCTCTTCTTCGCGTTCATGTCGGCCCTCTCGCTGCTTACGCCCGGCGCCTCAACCAACGGCGCGGTGCTTTTCGATGCGAACGTGCTTGCTTCGCGCGGTGGTTACGTTGGCTCCGGCATTGCGTGGGCGCTTCTGCAGCTGTTCGGCGAAGCCGTGAGCATCGTGCTCCTCCTTGGCGTCGCGCTTGCCGGAGCGGTCATTATCGGCTTTTCGCTCACGGGCGCATTCGAGTCGCTTCGTCAGAAGGGCTCTCAATTCAATGCTCGCCTGCGTGCGGCACGCGATGCGGAAGATGACGAACTTCCCGGCATTCCTTATGAAGCGGTCGATGCGGACGATAATCCCTATGCTGCGCTTGACGAAGATCATCCTCAGGCCCAGGTCGAGTCTCCCAAACCGGCCGCTCCTCGTCGCGAAGAGCGCGGTTTGCTTGCCGGCTTCGGCATGACGAAAAAGGAGCGTGAGGCCGCCGCTGCTGCGAAGGCTGCGCAAGAGGCTCAACGAGAAGTGCCGCCAGCACGTATTCGTCGTGCCGAGCCCGTGCACGTTCCTCGCGACCTTTCGCGTCCTCGCCGCGCATCCGAGTCGCTCTCGACGCAATTGCTCGAAGGCCGTCGTCCTGGTCAGGTTCCCGCCCCAACGGTCGATACCTATTGGCCAGCTGAATATGCTTTTGGCGCCGCCGAAGATGGTGCGAGCGCCGCTTCGAGGGCTGTGGTGGGGGCTGCTGGTGCCGCCGCGGGCGTGGGCGGAGCGCCCTCGATCGCGTGCGCTCGCGATGCCTTCGGTGGCATCGAGGATGAAGCCGTCACCCAGCTTCTTGGCGCGAAGCTGGCGTCTTCCCAAAAGAAAAAGCAGACCAAGGGCGGCGCGTCTGATTCTTCTGCTCAAACGCGCGTGCTGAAATCGAAGCGTGAACCTCTTCCTTGGGAAGACGATGTTGAAGCGGCTGATAACGCTTCGCAGGCCGATTCGAACGTGAGTGCTGCCGAAAAGCCGATGACGCGTCGCTTGAGCGATGTTTCCGCTGCGTCCAATGCGTCGAAATCGCGTGCAGCGGCCTCGGCCAAGGCCAAGAAGATCGACAATTCCGCATTCAATAAAGAAGGGGAGACGCGCGGTGATTTCACCTTGCCGGCGTTTGGCCTCATTCACCATACTGAAGTTGCTACCGAAGCCGACGAGGCTGAGCTTCGTACGCTCGCCGTAGAACTGCAAAATACGCTCGAAGATTTCAGCATCATGGCTCAGGTCGTTGGCTGGGTTGCTGGTCCCACGGTCACGCTGTTCAAGGTCGATTTGCCCTCGGGCGTACGCGTAAGCCGCATTATGAGCCTGACCGACGACATCGCTTTGGCGCTTGCGGCGCCCGGCGTGCGCATTTTCGCGCCGATTCCCGGAACGAATCATGTTGGCATCGAAGTGCCGAACCGCACGCGACAGAACGTGCTTTTGGGCGACGTGCTTAAAGACGCCCATGGCGCGCCGCTTGAAATGGCTATTGGCAAAGATGTCGAGGGTCATTCGATCGTCGTCGATCTTGCGAAAATGCCGCACCTGCTTATCGGCGGCACCACGGGTTCGGGCAAGTCGGTCGCGATTAATGCGATGATCATGTCCATTCTTATGCGCGCCACGCCCGATGAAGTTCGTTTCATCATGATCGACCCGAAGCGCGTCGAATTCACCCCGTACAACGGCATTCCCCATTTGTACGTGCCCGTCGTTACCGAAAACAAGGAGGCGGCGAGCGCTCTGTCATGGGGCGTCGCTGAAATGGAGCGCCGCCTGAAGGTCATGTCGAAGGCCGGCGTGCGCAATATTTCGCAATACAACAAGAAGGTTGAAAGCGGACAGCTCGATGACGAGGAGAAACCCGAAGACGAGTGGCCGAAAAAGATGCCGTATATCGTCATCATCATCGACGAGCTGGCCGACCTCATGATG
>CAKUEV010000078.1 GCA_934646845.1 uncultured Slackia sp. | reverse complement strand
TCGTGCTTTGATGCGGCCCGCTCGCTCGAAATCGAGCTCAGAGGCGGCATCGCTCATTTCGCCCGTGAGCTCGTCGACGAATTCGCGGCGATTGCCCGCAAGAAAACGCTCGACCCGTTCGACATTGCGCCGGTATTCCTCGGGGGCAATACGGCCGCAACACGCACCCGGCCCGAGGCCCACATTCGCATCGAAGCACGGTCGTGTTCCTGCCTCCGACAAGAAAGCCTCGAGCGACCCGGCGTCGAGCTTTCGCTTCAGGCGGCGCCATTCGTTGCATTTCGACGAGCAAATCGGCACGACTTTGCGCGCGATATCGACCAATTGACGCGCCGCGCGGCTGTCGGTGTAGGGGCCGAAATACCGCGTGCCTTCTACGTGCTTTTCGCGCGTGTATTTAATGGCGGGAAAAACATCGCTTTTCGTAATCGCGATGAATGGATAGCTTTTGTCGTCTTTGAAGTCGGCGTTAAAAAACGGCGAGAACTGGTTAATGAGGTTCTTTTCGAGCACGAGCGACTCATGTTCGTTGCTCACCACCACGTACTCAAACGACGAAACCTGCTCAAGCATCATGGGGATTTTCGCGCGCTCGTCTTGCCCCATGACGTATTGCTTCATGCGGGCGCGAAGCTGCTTCGCTTTCCCAACGTAGATTACCTGCCCCGTCGCGTCCTTCCATAGATAGACGCCAGGAAGCGTAGGCACGCTTTTCAGCTGCTCTTTCAGGCGAGCGATCTTTTCATCGAACGATTCGTGCTCGCGTGGCGCATCGAGCACCACGCCGCCGGCAGCGCTCAGGAAATCGGAAGCCATTATTCGGCCTTCGCCGCGCCAGTCATCTCTATAAGCGCCGGCATGGGCTGCCACGTAGAGTCACGCAAGATTTTGCGAGAATCACGCCAACCTGCGAGCAACCGCTTGGTTCCCGAGGCAAAATGTGCCCGATCGACGACAACGAGACGCACGAATTCCTTTGCGAACGTGAGCAAGGTCCCCAAGCCAAACGCAAAACGGCGATAGTCGCCATAGCACTGGAAATATCGAGCCATATAACCACGATTTCGCATGATGTAATAACGCGTATTATCGCTCGTAGAATTAAGCTGACGCACACCGGCAATATCCCAATTCTTCATTTCGCGCGTGCGTCGCATGATAAAATCGGGAACGACAACCGGCTGACACACCTTCGAAGCGCGGTAGCCATACATTGCATCGTCCCAGTACAGGAAGAAGCGATCATCGGGGAAACCGATTTGTTCAACAATTTCACGCGCGAAAAGCCCACCTTCGAAGCAAGCAACATTCATAGGTCGCTCTTCATCGAAGTTGAAGGCCGCGGGAGCGAACGGGTCGTAAATACCCAAAGCAATGCTGAAATGGTATTGCCAATAAAATGGACCGCCATCGTAATCGTATCGCGACCCTTGAACAACCTTGTAACGCTCTGCCCATTTTGAAAGACGAGCAAGGCCCTCAGGCTCGATGGCAACGTCGTCGTCCATAAGCCAGAACCATTCGGCGCCAAGCTCGTAAGCAGCCTTCACGCCAGCAGAAAAGCCGCCGGAACCACCCAGGTTTTCTGGCTGCGGGCAGTACACGACGCGGCTCTCCCCGCCGCGCCCATCGGCAGCCGTGAGCCCCCACAGCGCATTGGCCTCGTCTTCGAAAACACGCACAACATCTGCCGTGGACTGGGAATTCTCGTTATCGACAACCACAATGCGCCATGGGGCCGCCGTAGACTGCAGGTAAGAATCAAAAAGCTTGCGGAGCAATTCCTGGCGTTTGAAAGTCACCACAACGATGGCAACGTTTTCCATGTATTTCCACCTCTCGGAGCACGACAACTCCTGTTCGATAATTGAAGGAACGATTGAGGAGCATGTTCTTCGGCATAATTATGCGCTGTTACGTGAATATGTATTATAGAATATCCGTTTGGTACCAAGAAGGACGTCAAGGACGACTTCGTATTCCTACACATTCGATCGAGCGAGGAGCGTGCATGACCTGGTTGCAATATGCCATCGTGGCAGCGGTTGCGTGCATTGCCACTATGGCACTCGTTCCACCTGTTAAGCGCCTCGCATTCAAGATTGATGCGGTCGATTACCCCAGCGAACGACGAGTCAACAAACAACCCACTGCGCGCTTTGGCGGCGTGGCAATGTTCGGCGGTCTTTTGTGCGGACTCGCGGTCATCATCATCGGCGTGGCTTTCTTTAATTGGCATTTTCCCCTGCATTCGTTTGTGACTCGCGAGATTTCATACCCGGGAATTTTCGCGGGAATTACGCTTGCGTTTCTCATTGGCGTGGCCGACGACATATTCGACTTGCGTCCCATGCATAAATTCCTGGGACAGGTCATTGCCGCAACGATTGTAGCGGCGTCAGGGCTCTTGCTCACCGATATGATGAACCCATTTGGCCACGAACAGCTCATGTTCGGTTGGCTCTCATACCCTATTACGGTGTTTTACTTGGTTGCCTTTTGCAACGTCATCAATCTCATTGATGGCCTTGACGGCTTGGCAGCTGGCATTACGGCAATCTCTTCGGCCGCCATGGTCGTATTCGCCATTCTTACCGTGCGTCCGGAGGCAGCTTTCTTCGGGCTGGCGCTCGTCGGCGTATGCGTCGGCTTTCTGCGCTACAACTTCCACCCTGCAAGCATCTTCATGGGCGATTCGGGCTCGATTCTGCTCGGCATGTCGCTTGGCGTTGTCTCGCTTTTCGCCACCACGAAATCGACCCTCTTCGTTTCGCTGCTCATGCCCATCATCGTCGCGGGCGTGCCAGTAATCGACACGGCAGCTGCCATCATCCGCCGAAAGCGTCAACACAAATCTGTTATGCAGGCCGATCGTGGGCACATCCACCACCGTTTGCTTTCAGAGGGCTTCAGCCAACGTTCGACCGTTCTCATCATGTGGGGATGGACGGCGATTTTATCCGTTTCCGCCCTCTTCATCACCGAAATGCACGGGCTTGCGCGCCTGCCGTTCGTCTGTCTCGCACTCGGCGTTTCAGCATTCTTCGTTATTAAGCTGAACTTGTTGGGTCCCGTTTTGCAGCATCATTACAATCCGCGTCCGTCTACGGGCAAAAAACGAATCAACGAGCAATTCAATGCAGCTTCAGGCAACGTTTCCGCATCTTCGAATATAGAAGAAAGCCCGGACGAATAACCCTCGCGCCAATTGCTCGCGAACGATGTTTTACAAGGCATATTTGCATAAGGGGAAGGAATGCAATGCCGTATAACAATGAGACGCATAATGAACAAATGCGGAGCCAACGACGCCCAACAGCAGCGAGGCAGAAAGCCAACCCCAATTGGCAATCAACTCAAGAACGCCGCCAAGCAGCTTCGCAATCCGACGAGTCGCTCCAATACAGCCGAAATGCCAGCCGATATGCCGCAAGGGAACGCGAACTAAGGAACAAAAGGCGCACACGAGTTGCGGCGCTATCGTGCGTCGTGATTATTTCCCTCTGCGCACTATGCTTCGGCGCCGCAAAAGTGCTTACCACCGTCCCAAGCACAAATGAACCAATTAGCAACGAACAGCAGACGCAGCAACCATCAATTTTCGCCAAAGAGGAACAAACAACTCCCCAACCCAACGATGACCCGGGAGATATCGTTATAGGTGTCAATGGCGACACTGACACCTATGTGATCCGCGGAGAAGAGTACATAGAAGGCGGTGCACATGCAGCATCGCCAAATCACGGGGTTTTAACGCCCTCAATCGAAACGAGCGGCAGCGTAGACCCGAATACGGAAGGCGACTATACCATTACCTATACGGCGCGCGATTCCGAGGGTCATACGGCCAAGGCAGAACGTACCGTCCATGTTGTTGACTCCATGGACACGATGAAAACAGGCGTCCCGGTACTCATGTACCATTATGTGTACGACGAGAGCAATCCACCAAGCGACTTGAATGGCAACTGGATCGTTGACACCAAGCTCGATGAACACATGCAATACCTCAATGACAATGGCTTCTATTACCCCTCTTTCCCAGAAGTACAGGCATTTATTGAGGGCAAGCACAGCCTCCCCGCCAAAAGCGTCGTACTCACCTTCGACGATGGAGAAGACGGAACGCTTGGCTTTCTTGACGCACTTTCAAGCAAGCATCACATCCCGGTAACTTCCTTCATGATTTGCAGCGATCAAACCGCCGCCGCAAACAAAGTCGCGAAATACGCCAGTCCCTATGTGCAGTTCGAGAGCCACTCCATCTCAATGCACCAACCTGGTGGAACAATTGGCCACGGAGGACGCATCTCGGCCATGACAAAAGACGAAATACTGGAGGACCTTCGCAATAGCGCGGCAGTCGTCGGAAGCGATCAAGCATTCGCCTATCCCTTCGGCGATACGACTCCAGATGGGCAGGAAGCTGTTTCGGAAGCAGGCCTAAACTGCGCTTTCACCACGAAAAACGATTGGTGCTACATCGGAGATGACGTGACCGCCCTCAATCGAGTGCGTATTTCAGGAGAATATTCTATCGACAGCTTCATATACCTCGTAAACGAGCAATAGAACAATCTCAGTTGATAATTTTTGCCGATTGTTTGCATGACAAAATGGCAAAGAATCCCAACCTTCTAGAGGATATAATTTGCTAGTTTATATTTTAAATACACGAGCAGTCCCTAACGGAGGCTTTGATGAGCGAAAGCATCGCGGTTCTCATACCGTGCTACAACGAGGCCGTGACCATCGCGAAGGTGGTCGACGACTTCAGGCGTGAGCTGCCCGAGGCGGCCATCTATGTCTACGACAACAACTCGAAGGACGACACCGCGAAGATCGCGGCCGAGCATGGCGCCATCGTGCGCCGCGAGCCGCGCCAGGGCAAGGGCAACGTCGTGCGCTCCATGTTCCGCGACATCGACGCTGACTACTATATCATGGTCGACGGCGACGACACCTACCCCGCCGAGGCAGCCCGTGACCTCATCGCGCCGCTCGCCGCAGGCGAGGCCGACATGACGGTCGGCGACCGCCTGTCCAACGGAAGCTACGGCGAGGAGAACGACCGCGCCTTCCACGGCTTCGGAAACGACCTCGTGCGCTGGCTGATCAAGGCAATCTACGGCTTCGCCTTCGACGACGTCATGACGGGCTACCGCGCCTTCAACCGCGCCTTCGTGAAAACTATGCCTGTGCTCTCGGAGGGCTTCCAGATCGAGACCGAGCTCTCTATCCACGCGGTTGACAAGCGCTGGCGCATCGTTGACGTGCCCATCGAGTACCGCGATCGCCCCGAGGGCAGCTACTCGAAGCTGTCGACCTTCGGCGACGGCGCGAAGGTGCTCAAGGCTATCGCGAGCCTGTTCAAGGAATACAAGCCGCTCGCATTCTTCGGCTGGATCTCACTCATCCTCGTGGTGCTCGGCCTCATCGTGGGCATCCCCGTGATTACGGCCTTCATCGCCACGGGCGTAGTACTGCGCATCCCCTCGACGGTGCTCGCCGTGGGGTTCGTGTTCTGCGGCTGCCTGTCCATGACGGCCGGCCTCATCCTCGACTCGGTGGCGAAGGCCAACCGCAAACAGTGGGAACTCGAGGTCTATAAATTCATGTCGAAAAATAACAAGTAACTTTCGACTTTCCTAAAACAAACGTTATAAAAAAGAGATCCGCGAATGCGGATCTCTTTTTTATAAACGGGATTCGAAAAGCTATTTTGCGATTTCGACACCAAGCTCGCTTTTCACCAAATCAAAAGCAGCTGCGACAGCCTTATCCATGTCGTAATACTTGTAGCCGCCCAAACGACCCGCGAATACAACATCGCCTTCCTCTGCCGCAAGCTTTTCATACTCAGCATACAGCGCCTCATTGCGCGCGTCGTTCACGGGATAATACGGCTCGTCGCCCGGTTTCCAGTCGGCGGGATATTCGCGCGTCACGACGGTTTTCGGCTGAGTACCAAATTCAAAATGCTTGTGCTCAATGACGCGCGTATAAGGAACATCGCGAGCCGTGTAATTCACGACCGCGACACCCTGATGGTTCTCTTCGTCAAGAATCTCGCTCTCGAAGCGGAGGCTACGATATTCCAACGTGCCGAGCTTGAAATCGTAGAACGCGTCAATGGGGCCGCAATAGATAGTGCGCTCGGCAATATCGGGCTGTTCGGCGATGAGCTCTTTATACTCCACGCCACAACGCACCTCGACGCCCTCAAGCATACGCTCGACCATCTTCGTATAACCACCCATCGGAATGCCCTGGAAACGGTCATTGAAGTAATTGTTGTCATACGTAAAGCGGCACGGCAGGCGCTTAATGATGCTAGCCGGCAGGTCTTTGCAATCTCGACCCCATTGCTTCTCGGTGTAGCCCTTCACGAGTTTTTCGAAGATATCGCGGCCGACGAGGGAAAGCGCTTGCTCCTCAAGATTCGTGGGTTCGCCGATGTTCTCGGCAGCAACCTGCTCAGCAATCTTTGCCTTCGCTTCAGCAGGCGTGAAAACGCCCCAAAGCTTGCTGAACGTATTCATATTGAACGGCATGTTGTACGTTTCGCCATTGATATAGGCAACTGGAGAGTTCACGTAATTGTTGAACTCACAGAATTGGTTCATATAGTCCCATACACCGCGTAAAGAGGTATGGAAAATATGAGCACCATAGCGATGCACATTGATGCCCTCGACCTCTTCGGTGTAGATATTGCCGGCAATATGATTACGGCGATCGATAACGAGGCATTTCTTCCCAAGCTTTTTCGCTTCATGAGCAAAAACAGCACCCGTAAGACCTGCACCTACAATAAGATAATCGTACTGAGACATGCGGTTTTCTCCTTAATGAATCGGAAACGTCGCATAACAAACTCAGAGTAGTATACCCCTTCGTCCGTTCGACATGCGATATCATGAAGGCGCACATGAACACTCCGCGCATGGCGCGGTTTCAATGATAGGAGGGCTTCATGCCCGCAATGCTCGCAGCGCGCCTTTACCGCGTTTTGCCTCTTCTCGCGATACTCGCGATTATCGGTATCGTCGTCTATGTATTCATGTCGTGGCGATACACGCCAGCGCGCGCCAAAGAGGCCGTCATAAAAATCTTCATCGCTTTAAACGGCGGCCTGTCGATTCTTTTTGCGCTCGCAACGCTTTACGCATGGATTGAAAGCAATGCGTTTGTGGCCGATTTCTTCATTACATGCTTGGCGACCACGCTCATCATGCTCGGCATTACGTTCATCTGCCGCAGGAATTTCCTCAAGCACAACCCAAACTACCGCTGGCGACTTACCGACCGCGCAAAGAAGCAACCGAGGAAATAGAAAAACCTGTTAAACGTCACGAGCATTTAACAGGTTTTAAGCGGGTTCGTCAGGCGTCGATGAATCCTAGGTGGACGCACGCGTTCCAGATGCCGTCATCGTCGACATCGGTCGTCACGTAATCGGCGCGCTGTTTCAGCTCATCGATGGCGTTTCCCATGGCAACGCTCGTCCATTCGGGCAAAAACATGCACACGTCGTTGCTGCCGTCACCGAACACCACGACATCTTCAATCGGAGCCCCCAAGCGCGCCATGCAGCGCTTGATTCCCTCGCCCTTATCAACGGGTTCAACGAATACGGCATACGGGCTGAAACGCGCCGTGGGCACCTTCGACAGAGACGCGATGCGCGCCTCTTCTTCAGGCGAGCAAATCACATAGACCTTGTAGAAGCACTCGATCGAACGATAATCGAGCTCAGGATCAACAACCGTTTCCATATACGAATCGTGCACGAGCGCGTCGTAGTTGGCATATCGAGTCCAGCGGCGGCGGGAATCGTCGAAAGAGATTGCCCAAACAACGCCGAGACGCTCGCATTCCTCGATAACGTCGATGCATGCTTGCGTATCGAGCGGCTTGATTCCCAAAAACTCGCCATTGAGCGTAAGGCTATTGCCGCCGTCGGCCACCATATTCTGAAAGCCGAGTTCATGCATGAAACCCTCGCCCATTGCATGCAGGCGTCCCGTGCATATCGCGAGGAAATGGCCTTCAGATTCCAAGATTTCGAGCGCCCGCTTCGTCGATTCGGGGATATACCGCCCCATAATCGGCCCCGCAGCCAATGTGCCATCGATGTCGAAAAAGAAATAACGTTTGCGCATATGCCTTCATCCCTATCGGCTCAATTGCATGAAGCAAACACGAACCACAAT
>CAKUEV010000077.1 GCA_934646845.1 uncultured Slackia sp. | reverse complement strand
ACGAAATCACGGTAAGGAAATCGCCGTCGCAGCCCAGGCCACGCATAATCACATAGCTAATGGCAAAGAACTCAAGCAGCTGGACGAACGTAACCGCGATGCTTCTCGCAAACAGACGCGGTTTTTTCATCATGTAGCGCATCTCGTTGTACGCGTCGTCAATGGTCTTTGTGGTATCGGCGATCCGCTTTTCGGGGTCTTTCACAATATGCATCTTGCCCGCAAGCTTAAACGCCCAGGTCATGAGTTTCACGATGCCATTGCGCCAAAATGCGATGGCCAGCAGCATCAAAAGCAGTCCCAAGCCGCCAATGAAGCCGATAACGACAAGCGTAGTGAGCGCAGGATTCTCCTCGACGAAATAATGCAGGCGGAACAACAGCACCAATGCGCAAAAAGCGCTCGTCGCAATTTGATAGGTCACAAAGCGGCTCACGAGCATCGGCATGCTCTTGGAGAGCGGCATGCCGAAGCGGTTGTAGTAATACGCCTGAAACGGCTGCCCGCCGCTCGAGAGCGGTGTGATGCAATTGAAATACTGGCCGATGATCGTGCACAAAAACGTATCGCGAAAATGGAATTTCGGAAACATGTCGCGCGAGAAAATCTGCATGCATACCGATTCGAAAAACCAATAGCCCACAACCATGAGCACCGCAAGCACGAGCCACGGCCAGCGCATGCTCGAAAGGGCGTTGGCCATATCTTCGCCCTCGCCCGCAAAAAACAGATAACCAACGAGCATGCCGAACGCGAAAATGCACAGCACGACATTGAGCAAACGCCCCTTGATATGGGGTCGCTCCATGGCCGTTTCGGGAGCGATTTCATTGAGCAAATTCGGCTCGAGAATCGCCTCTTCAAATGGCTCTTTTTTCTGATTATCGTTTGCCATGGCCTCTTCTCACATTGCGCTATGCGAATTTAAACAAGTTCGCCGCTATGCCGTAGCCGCATTTCGCAGCCCAGCGGCCAAGTGCCGTTTTGCGATTGACCAGGCCCGCCAGCGTAAAACGAAGCTTGCGATACAGCACGGGATCGCTCTCGCGAAGGTAGCGCCACAGCTTTTTGTTGTCGGCGATAGATTCGGGCGTATTAATCTGAAACAAATGAATAGACGAAACAGTAAGCATCGCAGAGAGGTATCGCAGCGAGCAACCCGCCAAACGAGGACTGATTGCCTGCAGCTTTTCGTAATCAAAACCGTCAATCGCCAAATGCGTCGCATGAATCTGGTCGGCGATGTGGCGTTTGAGCACCGAAGGGTCGATCGATTGGCCCTCGCGGCCGATGGTGTACCAATATAAATCGCAATCGTGATAGTAGAGCTTCTTCACGAAGCGCAAAGGCTTGAGCATGAGCAGGCTGTCCATATACGACATGCCCTCGGGCAGCACCAAACCGCTCTCGCGCACCACGCTCGTGCGATAGATGGCGCTGTGGATCATGATGTACTGATCGAGGCTCGGATTGCTCATCGCATCCCAACCAACGACCTTATCGCTCGGAAGGAGTTTCTCGTACGAAATAGTATGTCGGTCGCCGTTTTCTACACGGTTGTACACGTAATTCACCATGTACAAATCAACGCCCGCCTGTTGCTCCTCCAACATACGAAGGCGAGAAACGACCTCGGTGAGCTTCGCGGAATCGAGCCAATCATCAGAGTCGACGATATAGAAAAACGTCCCCGACGCCAGTTCGAGAGCATGGTTCACCGCACCGCCCCAGTTGCGATTCTCCTGGTCAACAGCCACAACAATGCCCGGATAACGCTCGGCGTAATCGCGTGCCACCTGAAGCGTGCCATCCTTCGAACCGTCGTTGACAACGAGCACTTCAACCTCGTCGCCCGACCGAACGAGCGAATCGAGGCACGTGTGCAAATAAGACGCAGCATTATATGCGGGAACGGCAATTGTCAGCAGTTTCGAATTCGGCATACCAATCATTTCAATATCGACTCGAAGCGGCCATGCAGAGGCGTAGCCGTTTTTCGTAACTGTCAGAGTATAGCCGTTTAAAAAGAAGAAGCATCGAGCGCGCCGCCAATAAGCAGAAAACCGTTGCGCGAACGTAAACCAAGCGTAAGGACGAAAGAGCGGGAACGCCGTACGGCAATATGGCGCTACACAGCACCGCACGAAGGCAGGGGGGAACAGCCGCGCTCGGCAAAAGCGCCAATAGGCGCAGATACCAAGCCGAACGAACCACGACGACAAAACAAAGCAACCGCCCCCTAGCCCAACGCCCGCGCCGCAGCGAACCAACCGACGCCTTCACGTGTGCCCACCCCAGCAACCGCGCCACCCCAGCAACCCTTCGCCGCCCCGGCAATCGCCCTTTCAACAACCTCATAAGGACTCTTCGTGCCGATTCGTCCCATGGAAGGATAATTCGCCTTGAATGAGGTGCCTGGTTGGTTTATCTTAATCCCGTTACATAGGTTGGTTTAATAGGCTTGCACGCGCGGGCGCCCGAATCCGAAGACGAAGGCGCCATGCAGCGTCGCCTGCCAACAACTCTTGTATTCAAAAGGGGTATATATAAGAGAAAGGCAATTGCCATGGCATTAGAAACCTCAACGGGAGAGCTGCTGCGCGTCAGCGGCCTTACCGCGTCGGTCGACGAGAAGGAGATCCTGCACGGCATCGACCTGAGCGTCGCTCAAGGCGAAACTCACGTGCTCATGGGCCCTAACGGCGCCGGCAAATCTACCCTCGGCCATGTCGTGATGGGCGATCCCACGTACAACGTGACCGCTGGCTCCATCGTGTTCAACGGTCAGGACGTTACCGCGCTTTCGCCCGACAAGCGCAGCCATGCAGGCATGTTCTTGAGCTTCCAGGCTCCCGTCGAAATCCCCGGCGTTCCGCTGTCGAGCTTCCTGCGCGCAGCCGCCGCCGGCCGCGAGGGCCTGAACCTTAAGGGCAAACAGTTCCGCAAGCACACCCAAGAGCTGTGCGAAGAACTCGACTTCGACCCCGCCTACCTCGACCGCGAGCTGGGCGTAGGCTTCTCGGGCGGCGAAAAGAAGAAGCTCGAAATGCTGCAGCTGCTGCTGCTCAAGCCGAAGCTGGCCATTCTGGACGAAACCGACTCGGGCCTCGACGTCGACGCCCTTTCCGTCGTTTCGCGCGGCATCGACGCATACCGCCGCACCTGCGACGGCACGCTCATCATCATCACGCACAACACGCGCATTCTTGAGCGCGTCGACGTCGATCGCGTGCATGTCATGGTGAAGGGCCGCATGGTGCACGAAGGCCCCGCCTCGCTCATCGAGAAAATCGACACGGAAGGCTTCGAACAGTTCGAGCAAGCCGCCCAGGCCGCGCAAGCGTAAAGGCGGAGGCTCACTATGGCAAAGCAACATTCTGAAGTTGCGGACATCGACCGCAGCCTCTACGACTTCCGCTACGGAGAAGAGGGCTTCGAGCGCCTCGACGCAGGCCTCACGCCCGAAATCGTGCGCGAGATTTCCGCAAAGAAAGACGAGCCCGAATGGATGCTCGAGTTTCGCCTGAAGTCGCTCGAAATCTACAAGAGCATGACAGCCCCCGATTGGGGTCCGTCCATCGCGGGCTTGGACATGGACAACATCGTCACCTACGTCAAGCCCAATACCGATCAGAAGAGCGACTGGGAAAGCCTGCCCGACGACGTGAAGAACACGTTCGACCGCTTGGGCATTCCGCAGGCCGAGCGCGCATACCTCGCAGGCGTCGGTGCCCAGTACGACTCCGAGCTCGTGTATCACAACATGCAAGACACCGCCTCGAAGATGGGCATCGTGTATTCGGGCATTGAAGAAGCCTTGCACGACCCCAAGTGGGAACCGCTCATTCGCGAGAAGTTCATGACGCTCATTCCGCCCACCGACCATAAATTCGCAGCGCTCCATGGCGCCGTGTGGTCGGGCGGCAGCTTCGTCTATGTGCCGAAAGACACCAAGCTCGACTTCCCGCTGCAGAGCTACTTCCGCCTGAATGCAAAGGGCGCAGGCCAGTTCGAGCACACGCTCATCATTGTGGAAGACGGCGCCGATTTGCACTTCATCGAAGGCTGCTCGGCCCCGAAATACAACGTGGCGAACCTGCACGCGGGCGCCGTTGAGCTGTTCGTCGGCAAGAACGCACACCTGCGTTATTCGACCATCGAGAACTGGTCGAAGAACATGTACAACCTGAACACCAAGCGCTCCGTGTGCGATGAAGGC
This sequence comes from uncultured Slackia sp., assembly GCA_934646845.1. Classification (GTDB taxonomy): domain Bacteria; phylum Actinomycetota; class Coriobacteriia; order Coriobacteriales; family Eggerthellaceae; genus Slackia. The sequence continues at coordinate 4,042 of CAKUEV010000077.1, read as the reverse complement.
GGATCGATCGAATGGGTTTCGGGCAGCTTCGGCAGCCATGTAGGCTACCTCTACCCCATGTCCATTCTTTCCGGCCGCAAGTCAACGTGCACGTTCACGGGCATCACGTTCGCCGGCCAGGGCCAAAACCTCGACACCGGCTGCAAGGTCGTGCTCGCCGCGCCCGACACGAGCGCCGCTATTGAGACGAAATCGATCTCGAAGGGCGGCGGCGTGTCCACGTTCCGCTCGAGCGTCGTGGCAACCGAAAAGGCCGAAAACTCCGCCGCGTCGGTAAGCTGCCAGTCGCTCATGCTCGACGCCGACAGCCGCTCCGACACCATTCCCGCAATGGACATTCGCTGCAAGAACGTCGACGTAGGCCACGAGGCCACCATCGGCCGCATCTCCGACGACACCGTGTTCTACCTCATGAGCCGCGGCATTTCCGAAGAAGAAGCGCGCACCATGGTCGTCAACGGCTTTGCTGACCCCGTGAGCAAAGAACTGCCGCTCGAATACGCGGTCGAAATGAACAACCTCATCAAACTCGAAATGGAAGGGGCGATTGGATAATGGTCGAAACCACTACGACGACCCTGCGCGCCAACGCGCTCATCTCCCCCACCTGGCATCGTTTGGATATGAACGAAGCGGAAGTCGACGTTATCGACTCCATTGCCGACGGTATCGAGATTTGCATGCCCGAAGGCGCGCAAGAAGCCGAGTTCGGCGCATTTGCCACCGCAGCGCTTGCCGCGTGGGCCATGCGTCCCGAACAGGCGAAAACCCAGAATAACACCCAGCCTGACGCCGAGATTCTCAACGGTGGCGAGGTAAACCTCGACCTGGCCGCAACGTCGCCCGTCACGCGCGAAGTGCCTCAGGCCTTCGAACACGGCATGGGCCGCGTCGCGGGCGAATGGCTCGCCGCTCACGCAGCCAAAACGCGTGCCGTGCGCGTTCCCGCAGGCACCACGCTTGCCGAGCCCATCGTCGTGCACGCGCATGGCAAAAATGCCGCCGCAAGCGTCGCCTCCCTCGACGTGGTCGTCGAAGAAGGCGCAAGCGCCCAGGTACTCGTGTGCTTCGACTCCCCTGAGGCGGGCGAAGGCGTCATCGGCTCCACGCTCGGCGTATTCGCCGACGCCGACGCGCACGTGGACATCCAAACCGTGCATGCCGCCAACGACGGCTTTACCACCATGGACGACACCGCGCTGTTCCTCAACGACGACGCGCGCATCACCGTTCGCCACACCGTGCTCGGCGCGGGCAAATCGTTCGTGGGCCTGGCCGGCAACCTGTCGGGCAAGCGTTCCGACGTGCACGTGACCACGCGCTATGTGGGCCATGGCGAAGAAGCGCTCGACTTCAACTACCTGCTGCGCCACCGCGGCGAGAAAACCACGTGTCTCATGGACGCCCAGGGCGTGCTCACCGACGAGTGCACGAAGATTCTTCGCGGCACCATCGATTTGGCATGCGGCTGCGCAGGAGCGGAAGGCACCGAAACCGAATCGGTCATCCTCGCCGACGAGCGCGTGAAGAACAAATCGATTCCCATCATTCTGTGCAGCGAAGACGACGTCGCGGGCAACCACGGCGCCACCATTGGCCACATGCGCCCCGAGCAGCTCAACTACCTCATGAGCCGCGGCATTTCGCAAGAAGCCGCCGAGCGCCTGTTCGCCACCGCCACGTTCGAAGATGCTGCGATTACCACGCCCGACGCCTACACACGCCAGGCGATTGCGAAACTCGCAGCCGAAATTGGCGTTCCCGCCCAATTCGACGAAGCCGAATAGATTCGAGGCTCACGCTTATGACTGAAACCACCAACACCGCCGCGAGCGCCTGCGCCATCGCCGATGCCGCCCACGCCGCGGCGACTTCGGCCACCGCCCCCGACATCGTGTGCGCGGCCAACATCGCCGAAAACCCCTACAAGCGCGACTTCCCGCTGCTCGCCAATCATCCCGACCTCGCGTTCCTCGACAGCGCCGCAACCGCGCAGCGCCCGAAAACCGTGCTCGACGCCCAGCGCCGCTTCTATGAGGAAATGAACGCGAACGCACTGCGCGGCCTTTACCGCCTGTCTGTTGAAGCAACGGAAGCGATCGATGTGGCACGCAACCGCGTCGCGAAATTCATTGGCGCCCCCAAGGCCCAAGATGTCGTGATGTGCCGTAATGCGAGCGAGGCGCTCAACATCGTCGCCAAGGCGTTCGCGCCAACGGTGCTCGAACCGGGCGACGAGGTATGCATCACCATCATGGAGCATCACTCGAACCTCATCCCGTGGCAGCAGGCCTGCCGCGCGGCGGGCGCGAAGCTCGTGTACCTCTACCCCGACGAGAACGGCATTATCACGCCCAAGGAAATGGACGCGAAAATCGGCCCGAAAACGAAGATTCTCTCGTGCGTGCACGTGTCTAACGTTTTGGGCATCGAAAACCCCGTCGAAGAACTCGGTCGCCGTGTGCATGAGCAGGGCGGCTACTTCGTGGTCGACGGCGCTCAGTCCGTGCCGCACGTGAAGGTCGATGTCACTGAAATCGGTTGCGACTTCCTGGCGTTCTCGGCGCACAAGCTCTTCGGCCCCTTCGGCATGGGCGTGCTGTGGGGCAAAGATGAGCTGCTCAATGCCATGCCGCCCTTCCTTACTGGCGGCGAGATGATCGACAACGTGACCGAGCAGGACGCCACCTGGGCGCCTGTGCCCGAGAAGTTCGAGGCCGGCACGCAGGACGCAGCAGGCATCTACGCCACCGCTGCAGCCGTGGCTTACGTGGAATCGGTAGGCATCGACGTTATCGAAGCCCGCGAGAAGGCGCTTGTGGCCTATTGCATGGAGGAGCTCGGCAAGCTCGACTTCATCACCATCATCGGCCACCCCGATGCGAACATGCATCATGGCGTCGTGAGCTTCAACGTGAATGGCATTCACCCGCACGATGTGGCGAGCATCCTCGACATGGATCAGGTCGCCATTCGCGCCGGCCACCATTGTGCCCAGCCGCTCCTCACCTGGCTTGGCGTTGAAAACCTCGCCTGCTGCCGCGCATCGCTCGCCTTCTATAACGACAAGGGCGATGTCGACAAGCTAGTGGCTGGCCTGAATCGAGTTTGGAGCATGTTCCATGGCGAATAGCGGAATCTACACCACGGCGTTGATGGACCACAACGCCCACCCCGATTACAAATACGAGATGGATGGCGCCACGCATACGCACGAAGGCATCAACCCGAGCTGCGGCGACGAGCTCACGCTGTCGTTGCGCGTCGAGGACGACGTGATTGAGGAAGCGGCCTTCACCGGCCATGGCTGCGCCGTGAGCCAGGCTTCCGCCGACATGATGGCCGACGTGATCACTGGCGAGACCGTCGAAGAGGCGCTGCGTCTCTCGCAGCTGTTCATTGACATGATTAAAGGCAAGGAACTCACCGAGCAAGACAAAATCGACCTCGATGAAGCCGCCCAGCTGCAGGACATTTCCCACATGCCTGCACGCGTGAAGTGCGCTGAACTCGCTTGGCGCACCCTCGATGGCATGCTGCGCGAAAATGCCGACGCAGCTCCTGCGACCACCGAATAGTTGCTTTCTTCGAAGTTCGTTCGACCTACCGAGGGGGCCTAATTCTCATTCCTTCACAACGTTCCAGGCGTTCCGGAATGAGAATTAGGCCCCCTCTTGGGTTTTATCTTTTCCTCTTGGTTTTTATCTTTTCGAACATCAATCCACGCTATGCCCTGCCTTCCACCCTCTCGCTTTTTTGGGCCAAACAACAGAAAAGCGGCTCCTTCACACCGCATAGAGCGAGAAGGAGCCGCTGATAAAATGGCAAGGCGCCCAAGGGAGGGGTGGCGTCTCGCGTCGGAGGGGATGCGAAAACTATTTCGCCATGGCGTTGCGGGCGGCGATACGGCCGAACACGACGCACTCGCCGATATTGCCCGTGCCCTGGTACATATTGCTCCAGATGGAACCGAACTCGCCAGCGGAGTACAGGTTCTCGATCGGGGTGCTGCCCTGCTTACGCCGCGACGCCCGTCGCAAGC
>CAKUEV010000076.1 GCA_934646845.1 uncultured Slackia sp. | reverse complement strand
CCAACATGACCCACTCGACTCAAAGTCACTCCGTAGCCAGCAGCGAATCCGCACCCACCAAAAGCGAGCCCGCACGCCGAAGGGATGCGCGCAGGCAACTCGCCTCGAACGTGGTGATGCGATGAGAAATGCCAAAGAGGATCCTGAATTAGCCGTACGCGAAACGCCAAAGACGTGACTTGCAAGGGCGACGTTGTGGCCCCAAACAAAACGAAAGGGCTCGCGGTCCAATCGGCCACAAGCCCCTTCGATTCGATATTCAATTGGCGTTGCGCAATCGGCTATTTGTCCGCATCAGCCTCGGCGCGTGTGAAGGACATGGAGTCGCCGCCCGCTTCAAGCGTAATGGTGTCGTCGGCAAGCTTGCCGGTCGTGGTATCGCCCTCGATGGTCACATCGAGCTCAGTCGCGCTCTTCGGCTCCCAGGAAACGTCCATGGCCTCGTCGAACATGACGAGCGAACCGGTGCCGTCCTCATTGAGCGTAAGGGTCACCGCCATACCGAAGGCCTCCATGAGCGCGATGTCGTCTTCGCTCATCGCCTCACCGTTTTCAGTCATGCCGGAAAGTTTCCAATCGCCCGTGAAGTTCTTGGTGTAATCGGCGCCATCACCGCCACCGCAGCCAACAAGGCCCAGGCACAGCGCGAATACGGCGGCAATTGCGATTGCGATTTTCGTGGTACGTTTCATTATTCCACTTCCTTTCTTGGGTTCCTCCCCTTTTTGACTTATGCACCCATGGCGCCGCCGCAGTATTCGCAGCGCCCAGAAGCATCCGGCGTGGTGGTGGCTCCGCAGAAGGGGCACGTGCGTGCAACCTTGGGAGCCGAAGCGGCAGCGGCAGCTTCACGCGTGGTTTCGCGAAGCTCGGTAAGCGCGGCTCGAATCTCGTTCGCCTGGCGCTCGGCCTCGCGATATTCGACCGAATTGCGCTCCTCGATGCGCGACCCGTTCACCTTGAACGTGATGCTGTCGTAATACGGCACATTCACGTGGATGGTGAGATACATGTCGTAATCGATGTCGTAGCGCGGCGGATCGTAATCGTGCTCTTCGCCGTCGGAGTCTTTCCAATGCAGCTCGGTACGTGACTCGCGAATCTCGGTATCGCAGCCGGTGACCTGCGAAAAATCGAGCACGTCGGGGTTCGCCTCGCGCCAGCGAGAGCTGCGCGTCACGATGAAACGGCCGGCATCCTCGTCGAGGATCACCTTCATGTCGTTGCCAAGCGTGCGCGTGGGGTTGAACTGCGCAACGCGCTGCTGGTTGGCCTCGCGCCAGTCGAGCTGCTCGCGAATCTGATCGACCGTAGAGCGGCGGCGATCAGAAAACCACGGCGAAAGCTTCGACGCGCATTCCTTGCAAAGGTTGCCGTCTTCAAGCTTCTTGTTGCCCAAAAGGCCAATCTCGCCGCCGCAGATGTCGCAGTTCTTCTTCTCGAACATCTTTCCGAAAAGTCCCATCGGAAGCCTCCCATCACTCGTGTTGGCAGATTCAATGTCGTTCTTTCTGATTTCATGATGCCCCGCATCGCACGCAGAAAGAAGTGCCCCGCGGCCCAAGGAAGGCGGCGGGGCATGGACGTTTGTCTCTAAGGTTGGGTCAATTATGCGATGGACGCGCGCCCACTTCGGCACATTGCGGAACCGAACGCGAAGAACATGCAGTTGAACAGGTATTTCTCAAGTGTCGTGGCGGCTATTCCCCATTGGCGCCCTTCGTCATGCTCGGAACGATGAGGCCCGTCGATACGGCATGCACCGCAAGGCGCAAGATGTTGTCGTATCCGGTTTTGGCGAGAATCTCGGAAATATGGCGCTTCACGGTTCCCTCGCTCAAATACAGCTCAGTGGCAATTTCCTTGCGCGTCTTCGTTTCGCACACCAAACGCAAAATCGCAAGCTCGGTATCGGTGAGCTGCGCCGCGTCGGAGAAAATGCTTTGCTGCGCCAAGGGAAAGGTGGAATACCCCTCGACCGTTGAGCGAATAATGCCCAATAGCTCGGTGGTACCTACATTTTTATAGACGAAGCTGTCAACGCCCGCCGTGCGCGCTTGCTCAACGAACGTGATTTCGGGCATGCCCGTCATGATCACGACTTTCACCTCGGGGTGCGCTTCCTTGATCTTGCGCGCCGCGACGATGCCGCTCGAATCGTTTTCGGTACACACGTCGAGCAGCGCGCACGTCGCGCCGCTGCGCTCAAGGGCTTCGAGGGCTTCGGCGGCGTCGCCCAGCGAAGCGACCACCTCCATATCGCTTTGCGTATTTATGGTGCACGCGAGCGAATCGCGCAACATGGCTTGGTCCTCGACAATCATGAGCCTGATCATGACAACTCCTTCTCGTAGACGGCGCGAACGCTTGGCGCATGCACGCTTTCAGGGCGCTCCAGATGAACCTCGATAGTAAACGGATTGTTTGAGGAAACATCGAATATGCCGCCAATGGCTTCCGCCGCGCGGCGCATGCCGGAAATGCCGCAACCCATGCGCAGATTCGCCGGCGCCGGCATGCCGTCGTTCACGACGCGCAACAACGTCACATTGCCAATGCGGGAAATATTCACGTCCACATGCTTTGCCTGAGCATGCTTCGCCGCATTGGTGGCAGCCTCTCGCACGATATTCACGAAAACGCTCGCAGCGTCATCGTCTTCCGGCAACGAGCCCTTCACACATACTTCAATGCCGATGAGCGCGAAAGCGCCCACGATGGAATCGAGCTGCGATGCGCGGTCGGGCGTTTCCGGTTCAGACAAATCGTCGACGATGCTGCCAGCGAGGCGCTTCACCTCGCCCAACGCTTCAGGCGTGGGATTTTCCGCCTCAAGGAAGCGATGCAAAATAGAGAGCCTCTGGCCAATGGTATCGTGCACGCGTGCCTTCATGCGAACGATGGCTTCGTCCTGGGCGACGCTTTGCACATGCGCAAGCGATTCGCGCAGCTCATCGTTCGCCATTCGAAGCAGGCCATTCGCCTCTTCAAGCTCCCTATTCAAGGCCTCCTCACCCGTCACGTCGACAGCAACCAAACGGCGGCACCTCACACCACGCAAGCTCACCTCGTCGCGCATGAACAGGCATGTTTTATCCGGCGAGACCTCGAGCCGAATGCCCTCGGGCAGCACCTTGCCGCCTTTTTCGCGCGCCATATTTCCAAGGTTTGCCCACAAGCTACTCGTCTCGGAAAGGTCGGTAGCGAAGCCGAGCGAAGCCAAATCGGCGCGCATGGCATCGTTCATGTACTGGATGCGGCCATTTTCATTCGCCCACACCAAGCCTTCAGGCAAATTATCGAGCGCGCCGATGAGCGAAAGCTGCGTGATTGACTCGGATGCATGGCGAATATCGAGCACGAGGCCGGCGCTCGTTCGGAAGAGGAAAAACGCGGCGTCGAGAATGAAGAGGTACACGCAATTGTCGCCCAAAAAGGAAATAATGGGCGGCGTGCACAGCGCGATGAGAACGATCTCGAACGTCATGACGGGCCTGCGCTTCGCAATCGCGAGCACCAAACCGAACGCGGCTATCGCGAGATTCGCCCAAAGAAGCACATCGAGCGGAAACACGTACGGGCGAAACTGCGCCAGCAGAACGACGAACCCTCGCGAAGCCGAATTCGCCGTGCAGCAGGCGAGCACGAGATGCACGACGATCAGCATCTCGTAGGCGAAAATTACCCTAGCAGGCGACACTTCACGCCGCGTAGCGATAAACAATGCATGCACCGCCTGCGTGCAAGCGGCAAGGAAAAACACCGACAGGAGCGCGAGCAGCACAACGAGGGGCATATGCGAAAGAACGCCCATTATTTGTCCCCTTTCGTCGGAAGGGGCACATACGCGACAAGCGACGCCGACGAAGAATCGGTCTCGATGGAATATTCAACCCTGTGCTTTTCGAGGCTCGCGCGCAGCTCGTCAAATGTAGCAGCCATGCGCTCGCTTTCCGCATCGCTCGAGTCGAGCATTGCGCGCAGTTGGACGCGCCGCTCATCTTGCTGAACGAACAGCATGAGCACGGCATCGCTGGCCGCGTTCGCGACGGTCGCGAAATCGTACAGACAGTCATAGAGCACGCTTACCACCGAAGCCGGCAGCGGCGTATTGGCTTGCACGAGCGCCGCGCATTCAACGCCGATCGAGCGCAAATCGGCCGCCGTTTCGTTGAACACAAGCTGCAATCGCTCGCGATTGAATTCGGGGTCGCTTTTCTCGGCAAGAACGAGCGCGCCCTTGCGTTTGCAGTAGGCGACGAGCAACTTGACCTCAACAAGCATCTCGCGGCGGTGCGCAACGGAATCTGGGTCATTGGAGTCGGGAAGGCTATCGAGCAACATCTGGATGCGGCGCGTTTTGCTTTCGAGGGACTTTTCGATTTCGATGAACAACTCGCGCTCGCTGCGCAATCGCCACATCTCGTGTTGCACCTCGGTCTCGCGCTCAAGCACGGCATTGCTGCGCCGCAAGCGCTCCTGCGTTGCGGCAAGCGCCTCGCGGCGCTCATCGATCGCCGCGACGTCTTCGGCCAAAACAGCACGGCCGCCGCTCACGGGGTAAACCTTGAACAACGTATGCGGCGCCCCTGTCGTGCGAAACGCCCACGACTCCCCGAGCCCCTTTTCCGCCGTTTTCAGGATGTCCGCCACAGCTTGAGGCATAGGCTGCGCCATTTCGGTTTCAAAAACCGTATCGCCATTTGCCTCGAGCACCTTCAAATCGAACGGCAGTTTGGAAAACGCCTGGGTATACCAAGCATACGACGGGAAAAATCCCAGATCGAGCGTGAGTTCTATGGCGGCCATAGCCAAAATGCAATAGGAAAGCGCAACGTTCGACGTGAGCGTCGCCACGTGTCGAAGGGTAAACATTACACCGTAAACAATGCCTACGCCCACGATAACGCCAATGGGGAAAAGCATGCTGCGAAGGCTTCTGCGCGCAGAAAGGAACAGCGTGGCGAAGAATATTACGAACAGCGTGATATACCAGGCCACAAGCACGTAATAACCAAGCGCATAGCGATAATTGCCTCCCCAATCGGGATCGGCGAAATCGAAAGCGAACACGAGATGGTGCACGTTGTTCGTAAGCACGACGAGCACGGCAAACATCGAAATCGCCACGATAATGCGCCGTGCATAACGCGCCCAGGCAACGTCGTCGAGCGAAGCGGCGCGCATCGCGCACAGCACGCACAACGTCGGAATCGCCGTCATGGGAATGTAGTAGCAATACCACAGCAGGGCGGTAGCCACATCGCCGCGAATGGGATATTTCAGCAACACGTCGAGCATCCAGAACGCGACAAGGGCCGCGATGCCCACGAGCCAGCGACGGATTTTCGCATCGGAGCATCGAACGTACATCGAAAAGCCCCACGCCGCAGAAAGGGGGCCAAGCGCGATCATGTAGCCAGCGGTGGCCGAGGGGCCCTTCGACGGGCCCGACGGGGTCGGCCGCCCAAGCGAATCGAACTCGAGCAGCGCAACGATCGCACACGCAAAAACGCACGCAACCACGCCCGCGACAACGAGCACCTTCCGCTTCGATATGTTGGCCATGCGCAGCATAGCTTCAGTATAAACGCTCGCGCTTTTTCGTTTTGGGTCGACTGGCTCATGTTGCCCTCGCGATTTGGGCCGACTGGGCATATCGTGGCGCGGCGTTTTGAGAGATTCTTCAGGCATAACGAGACGCAGCGCGCAGGGTGCCCCATCACGCACGCACACGCGCGAAACGCTTCGGTTTCCCGACCTCGAGAAAGGAAGAACCATGGGTTTGTTGAAAGCCGGCATTGGCGCCGCAGGCGGCGTGCTCGCCGATTCGTGGCGTGAGTATTTCTACTGCGACGCGCTTGACGCCAACACGTTGGTGGCGAAGGGCCAGAAGCGCACGAGCGACAAGGGCCGCAGCTCGAACACGCGAGGCGAAAGCAACATCATTTCCGACGGTTCGATCATCGCGGTCAACGAAGGCCAGTTCATGATCATCGTCGAGCAGGGCGCGATCGTCGAAGCCTGCGGAGAGGCGGGCGAATTCGTGTTCGACAAATCGACCGAACCGAGCCTGTTCTTCGGCGAGGCGAGCCTCGGCGATAGGCTCATGGCGTCGTTTGAGCGCGTGGGCACCCGCTTCACGTTCGGCGGCGACACGGGCAAAGACCAGCGCGTATACTTCTTCAACACGAAGGAAATCATGGGCAACAAGTACGGCACCGCCTCGCCCGTGCCCTTCCGCGTCGTCGATAACAACATCGGCCTGGACGTCGACATTTCGGTTCGCTGCAACGGCGAGTACTCGTACAAGATCGTCGACCCGCTCATGTTCTACAAGAACGTGTGCGGCAACGTCGAGGAGCCTTACACGCGCGACAAAATCGACTCGCAGCTGAAGAGCGAACTGCTCACGGCGCTGCAGCCCGCATTCGCGAAGATTTCGGCTATGGGCGTGCGCTATTCCGCGGTGCCCGCGCACACCACCGATGTGGCGAAGGCCCTCAACGAGGTGCTTTCGCAGGAATGGACCGACCTGCGCGGCATTCAGGTCGCGTCGTTCGGCGTGAATTCCATTGCCGCGTCGCCCGAAGACGAAGCGATGATCAAAGAGCTGCAGAAGGCCGCGGTTATGCGCGACCCCAGCATGGCGGCGGCGAATTTGGCGGCATCGCAGGCCGACGCGATGCGCATGGCCGCAAGCAACGAAAACGGAGCCATGATGGGCTTCATGGGCATGGGCATGGCGAACGCCGTGGGCGGCATGAACCCGCAGGGCCTCTATGGCATGGGCGCGGGCAATGTGCCCCCGCAGAACCAGTATGCAACCGCGCCTGGCGGCGGGTTCGCCCAGCCTCAAGCGCAGGCACCCGGCGCCGCGATGGGCGTCGGCGCCGCTCCCGCGCCGACACCTGCCCCCGCCCCCGCCCCTGCGCCCGCAGGAGATACGTGGACGTGTTCGTGCGGCGCCCAGAACACCGGCAAGTTCTGCGGCAATTGCGGCTCGCCGAAGCCCGCGCCGGCCGGCTCCTGGACATGCTCATGCGGCATGCAGAACACCGGCAACTTCTGCGGAAACTGCGGCTCCAAGCGACCGTAGCGCACTCAACGGCCGCGACCCCGCATGGGTCGCGGCCGTTTTCGTTTGAAGCTTTCCGCTAGAACGATAAAAGAAGGCTCGCAACCCAACGGCTGCGAGCCTTCTTTATGCGAATCGAGAAAAGCACTTCGCCCAGCACGCGAGCGACGATTGAGGGCCAAACCTGCCGTCAGCTTGCCATGGAACGTCAGAGCGTCTCAAATGAAAAGGCGCCGTTCGTCAGAACGGCGCCTTGCCTACTACATGCGCTTGATGAAGCGGCCGTCGCGCGTGTCGATCTGGAGCACGTCGCCGACCTCAACAAACATGGGAACCTTCACCTCGGCGCCCGTCTCGAGCGTCGCGGGCTTGGTGGAACCCTGAACGGTGTCGCCCTTGAAGCCAGGCTCGGTTTCGGTGACTTCGAGCTCAACGAACATCTTGGGCTCGACGCCAAGCAGCTCGCCATCGGCATACTCGAGCGTGGCGGTGTCGTTTTCCTTGAGCCACTGAGCGGTGTCGCCCACATGGTCGGCGGCCAGGGAAATCTGGTCGAAGCTCACGGGATCCATGAAGTAGAAATCGGAACCGTCGTTGTAGAGATACTGCATTTCGCGCTGCTCAAGACGAACGGTGTCGAACTTCACGCCGGAGTTGACGGTGTCGGAAAGCACGCGACCGGTTTTGATGTCGCGCATCTTCATGCGAACGAACGCGCCGCCCTTGCCAGGCTTAACATGCTGGAATTCGGTGATGATGCACATTTTGCCGTTATAGACGATGCACATGCCGTTCTTGAAATCGGCGGTAGAGATAGCCACTGGTAGATCCTTTCAACCGTTCAGGCGACCAAGGCCGCCCCTTTAGTTCAACCCTTAAATTATAACCATGTCATGCGTAGATTGCGTGAAAACCTGGAATCCCATTTCGGTGACCACGCCGAAATCCTCTAAACGCATGCCGAAATCGCCCTCCAGGTAGATACCCGGCTCCACCGTGACCACGTTGCCCGGGGCAAGCGGCTCCTTGTTGCGAGGCGATAACACGGGCGCCTCGTGGATGTCGATGCCCACGCCATGGCCCAAGCCGTGACCCATCTTGCCGGCGAATCCTCCCGCCGCAAGGGCGTCTTCGGCCATCTGATGCATCTGCGCGCCGGTGACGCCGGGCCTGATAGCTGCCTCCACCTGCTCGTTGGCCTCGCGCAGCGTTTCGTAGGCTGCGCGTATCCGCGCGTCGGGCTGGCCGACGAACACGGTGCGGGTCATATCCGAGCAGTAATCCCGGTATACCCCGCCCACGTCGATCAGCACGCATTGGCCTGCGGTCAGCGGGGTATCGTCGTTGCCGTGGTGCGGGTCGGCAGCGTGGGCACCGAAGCCGCAGATCGGCTCGAAGCTGACC
>CAKUEV010000075.1 GCA_934646845.1 uncultured Slackia sp. | reverse complement strand
GCCGAGCAGCCTCCACTGCAGTGCCCCGAGCATGAACCGCACATCTCTTTCTCGCCACACATGCCTTTTTTCATCATCAGGCGAACCGATAGACACACACAGGCAATCAAAATCGCCAGTACAATGGCTGTCGCCATATTCATAACCATAGCGGCCTCGTTTCAATTGGGCGCACATGCGCGCCATGCTTTCATTCACCAGGTACTTTACCGCTTTTGGCTGCGCAATTGCTCCTGATTGAGTAAATGTTTCCCAAGGGTCACATATTTGACATTTTCAAGGCGTCGTGAGGGCCCAGCGTAAATGAAATCGTTAAAAAGTGACAAAAGTTGCCCCAATCCTTTACGCAGGGGGCGCATCTATCCATACTGAGCCACGAGCTTGCCGCCGAACGAAAGGTGCCCCGCAATAGCGGGGCACCTTTTCTACCTAGGCCAGCAATCAGAGCTCGTCGGCGTCGAATTCACAGGCTATTTCGCCTGTTCGTCCTTATGCTGAGGCATGGGACGGAAAATCTGGAACAGCATAGCCGCAGCAACGGCGATAGCGATGATGGTCCAGAAGTTGAAGCCAATCTCGCCCGTCGCGAGGCCCACGAACTGGTAAATCATCAGGCCAACGCACCATGCGAAGCCGCACAGATAGCCGATGGTAATCCAGAACCATTTCGCAGAGGCCTGCTGCTGACGAATGGTGCCCATGGCCGCAAAGCACGGAGCGCACAGAAGGTTGAATGCGCAGAAAGCCGAGATCGCAGCCGCACCGCCACCGATCATCTGACCGAAGCCAAGCCACAGAGCGGGGTCGGACTCGCCATAGCTGGAAAGCTGGGTGATGATGCCAACGGTAGCGACGACATTTTCCTTAGCAACCAAGCCGGTAATCGTGGTTGCCGCAGCCTGCCAATTGTCAAATCCAAGAGGAGCGAAAATCCAAGCGAGCAAATTGCCAAGGCCAGCCATAAGGCTGTAGTCCATGTAGTCAGGCGCATCGGCGTCAAGCAGACCGAAGCCGTCGCCCGCATCGCCAAAGTTCATGAGGAACCAAATAACGATAGTGGACAGGAAGATAATCGTACCAGCCTTGATGATGTAGCCCTTCACGCGCTCCCACATGGAAAGCAGCACGCTCTTCACGGTAGGCATGTGATATTCAGGCAGCTCCATAACGAACGGCGTGGCCTCACCGGCGAAAAGCTTGGTCTTCTTCAGCATGATGCCAGAGATGATAATCGCCACAACGCCCATGAAGTAGAAGAGCGGAGCAACCCACCAGGTATCATCGGAATTGCCCGTTGCCAGCGCGCCGAACACGAGCGCGATAATAGGCATCTTCGCACCGCACGGAATCATGGTGGTGGTCATGATGGTCATGCGGCGATCCATCTCATTTTCGATGGTCTTGGTCGCCATAACCGCAGGCACACCGCAGCCAGACGCAATAAGCATAGGAATGAACGACTTGCCGGAAAGGCCGAACTTGCGGAACACGCGGTCCATGATGAAGGCGACGCGCGACATATAACCGCACAGCTCAAGAATGCCCAGCAGCAAGAACAGAATGATCATCTGCGGGATGAAGCCGATAACCGCGCCAACGCCGGCGACGATGCCGTCGTTAACGAGCGACTGCAACCACGGAGCAACGTCGGCTGATTCCATGGCATCGGCGATGATCGCGCCAAGGCCAGGAATCCACAGGCCATAATCGGCCGGATCGGGCTCGGCGACCTCAACGGCCTCCTTGTAGGCGTCGAAGTCGACTTCCTCTTCAGAGGTCACGCCGTCCTCGTCCTCAACCTCGATGGTGGCAACGGCATTTTCAGCCTCGGCCTTTTCCTCGAAGTCTTTCACCGTCGCTTGAGCGTCTTCGTATTCAGCGACAGCGTCTTCGTCGGCATCGTCCTCGGGCTCGGCCACGGCAAGCGCGTCAAGCACTTCCTGGCTTTCATCGCTCGGAACGTCGCGAACCTCGTCCATGCCGTAGATATTGGTGACGTAAGCCTCAACAACGCCCTGGGCATCTTCATATTCGCCCTCGGCCTCTTCGTAGGCAGCCTGGCCGGTATAGAGGTAGCCATCGCCTGAGATGCCGTCGTTAGCCCAGTCGGTCACAGGGCCCGTGCCCACCGTAACCGCAAGCCAATATACGAAGAACATGATAACGATGAAGATGGGCAGGCCCAGCCAACGATTGGTGACCACGCGGTCGATCTTCTGAGAAGTGGTCAGGCCCGTGCGGGAGCGTTTCACCGTCTTGTCGATAACGTGCGAAATGGCGTTATATCGCTCACTCGTTACAATCGATTCAGCGTCGTCATCGAGCTTGTTCTCGATTGCGTCACGAACCTCGTCGATAGCCTTGAGCTCGCTCGCCGAAAGCTTCAGGTCGTCGATGGTTTTCTGCTCGCCCTCGAAAAGCTTGATGGCATACCAGCGCGAGGTGGAAGGAGAAACCTTCGAGCCCAAAATACCCTCGATTTTGGCGATAGCCTCCTCAACGACGGCATCGAACTTCATCTGAGATTCGGGCGCCTTTTTTGCCTTCGCAGCCTCAATGGCGGCATTCACGACGTCTTCCATACCGCGGCCACGAAGCGCCGAAGTAGGAACGACCGGGCAGCCGAGCTGCTTGGACAGACCATCGACATCGATCTTGTCCCCGTTTTTCTCGACCAAGTCCATCATGTTCAGGGCCAAAACCACAGGCACGCCCAGGTTCAAGATTTGGCTCGTGAGGTACAGATTGCGCTCAAGATTGGTCGCGTCAACCAGATTGATAACAGCGTCGGGGCCGCCATCAAGCAGGTAATCGCGCGCAACGATTTCTTCGGGCGAATAAGGCGAGAGCGAATAGATGCCCGGAAGGTCGGTGATAATGACCTCTTTGTCCTTGGTGTACTTACCCTCTTTTTTCTCGACGGTAACGCCCGGCCAGTTGCCAACATATTGGTTGGCGCCTGTCAGGTCGTTGAACATCGTCGTCTTGCCGCAGTTCGGGTTGCCGGCAAGCGCAATGCGAATTCCCATTGTCTGCCTTTCAGTCGTTTGCGAATCTGTCAGCCTGGGGTTTCACTCCATACGAATCCCCAGGTGACGAGCGATTTGTTAGCTATCGCAAACTCGCGTTCCTAAAAAATGGCGCCTTTGCGCCTAATCCTCGCCAACTGACGCGTGGGCCTATGGCCCCGTCAGCGTTAGTTGACGAGAATGCTCTCAGCCTCACTCTTGCGCAGCGACAGCTCGTAGCCACGAACGGTCACCTCAATCGGGTCGCCGAGCGGTGCCACTTTACGCACATACACTTCCACGCCCTTGGTGATGCCCATGTCCATAATGTGACGCTTCAACGCGCCCTCACCCGTAAGGCGTCGTACGGTCGCGGTGTCGCCAATCTTGACATCGCGAAGCGTTTTCGCCTGCTCTTCCGCCATATCTGCTCCTTCCTTCTTGGTCGCACAGCTTTGTTGCCTTATATGTATCCGCAAAGGCGACAACTCGCCTAAGGCCAGATCCGGCGCGAAGATCGCGCCGGACGATACCAAAAAAATTAGCGCGCGGCTGTTGTGACGATATGGTTTGCGGCCTGGCGGCTAATCGCCACCTGAGCGCCCTTCACCTGCACAACCAAATCGCCCTGCACGCCCGCGATTACCTTGACCTCCGCCCCTTCAACGAAACCGAGGTTTTCCAAATGATGGGTGAGGTCGTTTTTGCCACGAACCTTGATGACTTTGACCGTTTCACCAGCCGACACAAACGTAAGGGGCAATTGCTGCGCCGATACTCCTCGCGAAGTTTCAGCACCCTCAACGCTCAAGTCCATAACTGCTCCGTCCATGGTAAGCCTCCAGAAAGTAAGCCTTAGGTAATCACGACGACTAACCATATCACGAAAGTTTCCCATAGGAAATAAAAATGAGAGCTTTGGCTATCTTTTTCATAAAAGTTTCTAATGGCTATCAAAAACATGGGTGCGATTGCATCGATCGGAGGAACGCGCGGTCCGATTGGAACAGGGCGAGAGGGGCGAACGGAGCCAGGCGGCGGCGTTCATGCCTGAGGCGTCGCCTCCAAACTTATAACCAATCGAAACCCTTGAGAGATTACAGGCGGCTCGCCGCTTCCCTCCAATGGCACTACGATATGCGTCTGCCTTTGCGGCGATCGCGCCTGCTCGACCCGAGCAACGCTTCCGCTCGATTGCCGCGCGCGCCCCGAGGCCTGTGTAGGCAATTCCGCAAAACGAGGAACCACACTTCGTCGATCGCCGGAGGGCATTACCGCTTCCTCAATTTCCTGGTCGCACGAGGAGGAAACCACCTGCCCAATCGGAGAGGCATCTTCGCGCGAAAAATCATGCAAGCAGCCGTAACATACCTCCATGTCGTCAAAGCAGCGCGCTCCGCACACGGGACATTCCTTCATGCTAAACCTTCCTTTCTATATCGGCGAACACGTTATCGCCCGCCTCGAACCACGGCTCCACCGAAGCGAGCCGTTCGATTGCCACTTTCGCCGAAACACAACGCACGCGTTCGCGCGGACCTACCGCGCGCCGTGACACAAGCACCCTGCCCATATGGTCGGCAAACGCTACGTCTATGGGAGCGTCCATGCCAAAAGTGTGAATATCGCGGCAAGGCACGAATACCGCAAACGATGAGTCGCGAGCAGACGACCCGGGTAAAAGCCCACGCAGGCGCTTGGAAAATGAGGACAGGATTGCCGCTTTCACGCGACCACCCCCGCTCGGTAAGGGCTCACCACAAATGCCACTTCGTGTTCAAGCGGCGGAACCGCGATGCCAAATACCCGCACGCCTTTGAGGAAAGGCGGGGAGAACGCCGTTCTTGCAACATAGCGAATATGGCCCGCAGCCGTTCTTTCGCTGGTCACGCTTACGGTTCCATGCTCCATGGAAAGCCCCTTCTCTATTCGCGCGCATGCCTCCGCGCAGCCCTGCGCTTCATGCGGGCCATCGTCGGCTTGAAGTCGAATAGCATCCCTCGCCACAATGTCGAATGCGGCGCAATCGCCAAGGAAAATGAACGCGTTCACCGAGATAAACCCCACCATGAGCAAAACCGGGAATGCAATCGCGAACTCGACCGTCATTTGCCCGCTCGAACCATGCCCGCCCATACACATCGCCCGCAAACACGAGCCCGATTTTCCCCGCCAAGAAGACAAACGCCTACGCCAACCACGTTCGCCACAGGAACAAGAAGCGCCGCTTGCAACCGACCGACTCATGAGCCGCCCCCTTTCAGCGTGCGTATCGCTTCGGCAACGGGCCCCGTCCCTCGCTCGGCGACGGGCAACGTATTCGACGTCACGCTTTTTGCAGCAGCCGTATTCGCAGGTTCAAGGCCCGCCGCATTAAGAAGTTCCATCAGCTGGCCTGACGCCCAGTCGCCCAAACCGGCAGCACTTACCAAAGGAAGCGAATCGAGCACATCAGATACGCAGTCGCACATGCCTTCGGCGCCCTTGCCATATGCCGAAAGCAAACCAGACCACAGTGCAAGCACGACTTCACCCCCGTCGGAAAGCGGTGGACCGATACCCTCCGACACGTCATCAAGAAGATGGGCGAGCACATCTTCGTTTTCGTCTTCAACAAGGATGGAGGCGGATATCGCCGCGAACCACCCCAGATCAGGCCCCGTAAAAAACGATCCGCCTCGCTCGCTTTCCAGGCCGCCCGCCAGCGCCGCAAGCGCACCATATCTTCCTGGCGGATAGGCCTCCACCCTGTTGCCCGCGGCCTCCCTTATGGCCTCGTCGATAGCATCGAGCACTTCACCCACCGAATCGCGAACCTCGCCCGACGCCCGCACGGCTTCATTTTTCGCACGCTCGTAATCGCGCGCCGATTCAGCGACTTTTCTGAAATGATGCTCAAAGCCGTTTTCGACAGAAGTCGACGCTGCAGCAACCGAGCCCATAGATGCCGCATCGAAGCCGCACGTCTCGCATGTGGAATACGCCCCTGCATCGAGGGCGGAAATCGAGCCGAGCCCCTCGATTCCCGCTACCGCCGGACACCCCTCCCAAGCATGCAGCGCACCGCCCGAAACGGGATAGACCGAATCGGTGTATAAATCGGTCTCTTTCATCTCGTTGGTATTGCGCGGCAGAATCGGGATGCTTACTTTGATTGCGCCATCAGGCATTTCGACCTCATAAGCCGCGTCTACCTCTTTTTGGGCATATTCGTAAAAACGAGCCCGCAAAGCACTTCGTGCGCGTTCCTCTACGCTGGAACCCCCAGGCGTCTCGAATTCCGCACGCAAGCGGTAATACGTTTGCGCCCTTTTGATCGCCATGGAATACGACCAGGTGTTCACGCTGCTCGCCATGGGGTTTTCGGCAAGGCCCATGCCCGCAAGCGACTCGGCGCGCTCGCGCATGCACGGCTCGGGGTATGCTCCGCAATCGGCGAGCCAGCCTTCGCGCAAAGCGTCATTTGCCTGCACGGCCGCCTCTTCGGCCGCCTGCGCGCCTTCGGAAATAGAGGCGCTTTCGTCAAGCGCGACCTGGACGGCACGCGCCGCAGAATGCCCCGCGCCGCACGATATATCGGGCGCATCAAACGGCACGAGCTCCACGTAGGCAATTGCATCAAGCCCGATGGCCTCGGCATTCTCAGAAGCGATTACCTGGGCCTGCGCCTGCGCCGCAACCACCAAGCCCTTTTGAGCCTCGTTAAGCGCGGCTTCTTCTGCGCGAGCCACATCTTCACGCTTATTCAGAACCGCCCGCCCCGCATCAAGGAACTTCAACCCTGCCGCCTGCGCACCAGGAACGCAACAGCACACCGTGCCAACCCCTAGAAGCGAAATTCCCGTAAGCGATAGCGTGAGCAGCGTGGCATCGGCCGCACGTACCGCCAACACAAATTCAGACACTTCGTTTTCCGCGGCGAGTGCGCAAGAATCGGCCACGGCCTGCACGCCCGCCGCGCGCGAAAGCGACCGCGACGTCCAGAGTCCGAAAAAGAGCAGCGAGCACGAAAGGAGAATGGCAAGGGCGGCGCCAAGGGTGGTAAAGCCGCTTTCGCCGCGAAACAAGTCGGCCACGACGCGCGGCGAGTTGCAGCGAGAATCCAATTTGGACTTTCCAGCACGCCTCATGCCTTTTCCTCCCATCGGTCAATCCACGATTCATACGAAAGGCCGAATTCCGATTCAAGCGCCCAATCGTCATGGACGTCCATCTCGCGAAAAACCTCTTGGCGAACGAGGCCGTTGCCACCCACGAGACCTAAAAAGTCCAACCCTTGCCCCACGAGCGGCAAGGGTTTGTATTCGTGGGAAATGCGCACCGAAACGCATTCGCCGTTCTGCCCCGCGCCCCGTACCTCAACATCCCACACGCCCTCATGAAAGGCGGAAACAGCAGGCACCGCGCCCAGCCGACGCTGCACGTATTCAACAACCTCGTCTTCATCCGCAGCGGAAGCCGTCTCGAGCACTCGGCAACCCGCGCACGCAGCCGCCTCCATTACCCCCCGATCGCACAGCACGATGCCGGGCTGCACCGCAATAACCAGGCCGAAAAGCAACACGGGAATAAGCAACGCCGCCTCAACCGTCGCCTGCCCGCACGCGCCACGAAAGCACATAGGAGCTTCAAAACGCCAGAACATCAAGGACCCCTTTCGCAAGACGATGGGTCATTGGTTGCAGAACAATGTCGGCAAAAGCCCCGGAATCTATCGCATGAATAAAAGCGGAAAATCCGATTGCGACCGCAATAAAAGCCGTAACTACCAGGGCATATTCAACCGTCGACTGGCCGTTTTCCGCGTTGAGCAACGCATTTCGCCCGTTCGCTAAAGCCCGTTTATGCCGTTGGCGATCGCATTCCACAGCTCCTCGATTTTTGGGCGAAACATCGTGATTGCCACAATCGCTATTACAACAAGCACCCCGACCAAGATTGCATATTCCGTGGTTCCTTGCCCTTTTTCGTTCATGAGACGCAGCTGCGCTTGCGCCATACGACGACGCGCACAACCGCCCAAACGCTCCCGCACCTCCCCCATACGCCGCACCGCGGCACCGCAACGCACGTTTGCATTCTTCGTAATCTTCGATTCCATAACTCCCCCTTTTCATTGCACGAACCCCAAAAACACCGGGGCCATTACGACAATCAACATGGCTGGCAATATGAGCACTGCGGTGGGCACGAGCATCTTCACGGGGGCCTTAGCCACTTTCTCTTCCATCTTCGCCCTGTAACACCCACGCGCTTCACTCGCCAGCGCCTCAAGCATGCGATTCATCGGGCTGCCAAAGCGCAGACAACGAACCGCATTGCTCGCGAATCGCTCGAGCGATGTCACGCCGCTAGCCACTCCGAGCTCGAGCAGCGCATCGTCACGGGAGACCAAGCCGCTTTCCCACTTCAAGCACGGGGGTGCGCCCCATTTACTGGAGACGCTAGGCGGCCAGGCCTAGCGATTTCCTGTATTGGCTGGGGCTCATCCA